>JASFIG010000529.1:0-3020 GCA_050122795.1 Desulfobacterales bacterium | reverse complement strand
TTTGTTGTGTGGTGGGGCACTGGAAGGCCTGGGAGCACTAAGCACAATGTAAATTTTTTAAATTATAATGAATGGCTATATGATCTTGAACTTATTCAGACGACAAAAAAAATACCCGTAATGGTTCAAACGCATTGTAAATTAAAGCCCGGCGAAACGGGGATTGATAATTTTGGAAAGACTGTTAATGCTTGGGATGCATTTTATTATGGCTTGGCTTCGTTTTTACTGGCAAAAAAAGAAAGCGACCTTTATCTCCATAGAATGGCGGTCGGTTATAATAATATTTATCAATATTTTGACGAATACGATTCTCTAAACTTTGGCGAAGCTTTAGGAAAATATCAAATCAAAAAATATGGCAAAGTAAATATTTATTTCAGGGAATTTGAAAAAGGTTATGTTTTTGTTAATCCCACCCAATGGAACGCTATCACAATTTCATTACCACAATTTTGTAAACAGCGCACCTATGATAATTTAGACCAAAGCATTGATTCACTACCAGACATATTAACGATTAACCTTGATGCGCATCGAGCGGCATTATCTTATAAAAGCATTGTAAAATAGATATAAACTCTTTTTTATCAATCGATCCCTTGCGGGATCCAGCGCTATTATGACGGCCCTCTCGCTAAATCCTTTTGCGGTCAGGAGTTTGACCTGACTGTAAGAATCTTCTAAAAGGTGAAATTTATTCTGGAGTTTGGACTTTCCTTTCGTTAAGCGGGGATTATGGGCCCAGCAAAAGGCATCAAATTCTAATGGCAGCACTTTTTCCAAAAAAGCAATCTGATCGTCTTGGCCCTTTTCAGAATTGGTCGGTTTCGACGACGTTCATGCCGACACGCTTCACATACGATCTGAGGATGCCTGGAATTCTACGGTTTAGCGTTGGATTTTGATGCTGTCAATGATCACGGGTTGCACCGGGCTGTCATTGGGTCCGGTTTTAACGGATCCAATTTTTTGGATGACATCGATACCTTTTATAACCTTTCCGAAAACGGCGTGCCGATCGTCCAGGTGCGGTGTGGGGGCCAGGGTAATGAAAAATTGGCTGCCGTTGGTATTGGGTCCGGCGTTTGCCATTGAAAGAACACCCTCGCTGGCGTGGCGCAAGTCGGCATCAAATTCATCCGCGAATTGATACCCGGGGCCGCCCATTCCGTTTCCCTGGGGACACCCCCCCTGAATCACAAAACCATCAATCACGCGGTGAAAGGTCAGTCCATCATAAAAGTTGCCGTCACGATCCGTCTCCTGGCGGCCTTCTGCCAGGTTAATGAAATTCCAGACGGTTTGTGGGCATTCCTTGGCGTAAAGCTCCGCTTCGAAATTACCCAGACTGGTTTCAAATATCGCCAGCGGTCGATCAATGTTTTCCTGGTAGTCAATTTTTTGGCTCATCATATTTTCCTTTTCTTTAAGTTGTTTGAGTTGAGCGTTTATCGGTGAATGGCCGTCCGGAGTAACGCCGCAGCCTTTTGGTTCATCTCAGTCGCAGTGCTGTGTTGCTATTCAATGATCCCCAGCAATTTATTCTCAACCTGCCGGGTAATCCTGACCGATATGATCTGGTTGCGCACGGAATCATCCGTATCGATCAAAACCGTCAGATAATTGGATGAGATGCCTTTTAAAAATCCGCTCGCTGCATGCCGGGTGGTTTCAACCAGTATCGGTATCCTGCGGCCGATAAAATTCTGATGAAAACGCATTCGTTTCATATTTCCGAGACGCCGCATGTGTTCACATCTGGCCTTAATGACGTCGGGAGGCACCCTGTTGGCATAGCCTGCCGCCGGCGTGCCGGGCCTGGCGGAAAAAGGAAAAACATGCAGGTATGTAACCGGCAGCCTGCGAATGCATTCATAGGTCTTGTTGTAGGCGGTGTCGGTTTCTCCGGGGAAGCCCACCAGGATGTCAACGCCGATGGCCGCATCGGGAATGCGCTCGTGAATCCGGTAGATCAGTTGCTTGAATTCATCCGATGTATAGGGCCGCCTCATTTTTTTCAAGATTCGGTCATCGCCGCTTTGCAGCGGGATGTGAAAGTGGCGGCACAAGCGTTGTGACGCCGTCATCCGCTCAATGAGATCCTCGCTGACCTCAAGGGGCTCAAGGGAGCTGAGTCGCAGGCGCGGCACGGCCGTCGACTGTTCAATGCGAGTGAGTAACTCAGCGAGGTTGATCCCGGGCGTTAAATCGTGCCCGTAATGGCCCAGGTGAATGCCGCTGAGCACGATCTCAAGGTATCCGGCCTCTGTCATGGCCCGGACCGCTGCGATGACATCGTCGGGCGGCAGACTGCGGCCAGGCCCCCTGGCCCGGGGCACGATACAATAGGTGCAGGCTGCATTGCAGCCGTCCTGTATTTTTAAGACCGGACGGGTTCGACGACCGGAAATTGCCTCAGGTGCAGGTTTAAGCAGCCGATATTGACCGACATCGTTGCAAATCGTGATAGTCCCATTGGCTGTTTGCGCACAATCGGCTGTGATGAGTTCGACCAGCCGATGTTTGTCCGCATTTCCGATGACATACTGAACACCGCCGATTTTTGCCAGGGCGTCCGGTTCTGTCTGAGCGTAGCAGCCTGTAACAATAATGCGCGCATGGGGATTGGCACGAATAGCCTGGCGCACGGCCTGACGCGATTGCATGGCGGCTTTGTGAGTGACGGTGCAGGTATTGATGATAACCATTGCTGAAGGCTCGCCATTCGTGGCCGGATCCCATGCATCGGCTTGCAATTGTTTTGCGATCTCATCGGATTCGGACTGATTGACCTTACAGCCCAGAGTGTTGATTTTAAATGTTGGCATTTTTTTGCCTGGTGGTGAATATCTGAATCCTGTATGAACATCAATGCGGGATTCAGATCGTATTTTATCAAAAGCCGATGCCGCACGCCTCAAGGTTTTATAAGCTATTGCTATTTGGCTGAACTGTCAATACATACCGCCATCCGAATTGCCGCCGGCGCATAACTGGCCTTCATCTCCAACAACGAG
>JASFIG010000528.1:0-3033 GCA_050122795.1 Desulfobacterales bacterium | reverse complement strand
CCGGACCGCCCCTCGAAGGCATCACTGATCAAGCAGTATCCCCAGGTATTTTTGTCGGTGACTTTTTCCAAGGCTTATGGATTTGCGGGCGTCCGCTTCGGGTTTGTATTGGGTACCGAAGAGATGATTGCGGCCTTCAATCGAATGTTTTTACCCTGGAACGTGAGTCGGATGTCTGCGGCTGCCGCCGAAGCGATCATCGACAACCCAGAGGAGGTCAAGGCCAAGGTGGAGCACAACAACCGGTGGATGGCTGCTTTTACGGAAGAACTCAAGAAATTGGGTCTTAAGCCGTACCCGGCAAATGGTAACTACATGCTAATCGACGGCACCATGACTGGAAAGACCACCGAAGAGATCCTCGAAGCCGCCCGTGAAAATAAAATCTATCTGAAAAAGATCGGAAAAATCCACGGCAAGACCGGTTATTTTCGTGTCACCCCCGGGGTTGATGAGGAAAATGAGCGCTTCATAGCGTTTATCCGGGAATACTTTGGTTAAAAAATTGCAGGCAATTTTTTAAATGAAAGACAGCGCACAGGTTGTCATTATCGGCGGCGGGATTATCGGTTGCAGTACCGCTTATCATCTGGCGAAGATGGGCTGGCAGGATGTGGTGTTGGTCGAAAAAGATGAGTTGACCAGCGGTTCCACCTGGCACGCCGCCGGCCTTGTGGGTCAGTTGCGTTCGGATCGCAACCTGACGCGCATGCTGCAATACAGCGTTGATCTCTACGGGCAGCTTGAAGCCGAAACGGGGCACCACACGGGTTGGAAAGAAACCGGCTGCTTGCATCTGGCCAGCAGCACCGAACGCATGCTGGAACTCAAAAGGGGAGCAACCACCGCACGCAGTTTCGGGCTGGAAATGCATATGATAACACCCAGAGAGGCCTATGACCTTTGTCCGATCATTTCTCTGGACGGTCTGATCGGTGCTGCTTTCATGCCAACCGACGGTCAGGCCGATCCGTCAGGCATCACTCAGGCGCTGGCCAGGGGGGCCCGCAATCGCGGGGTTACCATTTATCGCCACACCCTGGTGACCGGATTTGAATTTGGCCGCAAGAGAGTCTCCGCTGTCAAAACCAATCGGGGTGATATCCAGTGTGAAATCGTTGTTAATTGCAGCGGGATGTGGGGCTACCAGATGGGGCGCCTGTTGGGAGTCAATACGCCGGTGGTGCCCTTTCAGCATCAATATCTGGTCAGCGAAGTCATTGATGGAATTCCGCCAGATATACCGACCATCCGCGACAAGGACAATTTGATTTATTATAAAGGAGAAGTCGGCGGGCTGGTGATGGGCGGCTATGAAAGAGACGGCATTCCCTGGGCGGTGGATAGCGTGCCCAATGATTTTTCCTCACGTCTGCTTGATTCCAACACCGATCATTTTATGCAGCTGGCAGAGCCGGCGATGCAGCGCACCCCCTGTTTGCAAACGGTCGGTATTTCCGAACTCATCAATGGGCCCGAAGCCTTCACCCCGGACGGCAATGCCATCATGGGACCGGCACCGGAGCTGGATAACTGTTTTGTGGCCGTGGGCTTCAACGCCTTCGGCATTGCCGCAGGCGGCGGGGCCGGTAAAATGATGGCCGAATGGATCATCGAAGGTGAACCCAGCCTGAACATCTGGCCTCTGGACATTCGCCGGCTCGGGCCACACCATCTCAGCCGGTCGTACAACCTGGAGCGCACCCGGGAAATATACGGCAAGCACTATACCATCCATTGGCCCAACGAGGAGCACGAATCGGCTCGTGGGGTCAGACGAACCCCGCTGTATGCGCTCCTCAAAGAAAAAGGCGCTGTCTTCGGCGCTAAATATGGCTGGGAGCGGCCGAACTGGTTTGCACCCGCTGGCATCGAGCCCGTTGACGAATTGACTTTTGGTATTCCCAACTGGTTTGAGCATGTCGGCAACGAGCATCAGGCTGCCCGGGAGAGGGTGGTCCTGATCGATCAGTCTTCTTTTAGCAAGTTTGAAATCGCTGGCCCCGAGTCGCTGGATTTTCTGAACCGGCTGGCGGCCAACAATATCGACAGACCGGTTGGCAGTGTCACTTATACTCAATTATGCAATGCACGCGGTACCATCGAATGTGATCTAACCGTCGCCAGGCTCGCCGATGACACATTTTTTGTGGTCTCCGGCACCGCTTTCGGCCGCCATGATGCCGAATGGATCAAAAAGCACATGCCCGTTGTCGGTGGCGTTTCTTTTCGGGACGTCACCGCCGGCCTGGCCGTGATCAATGTGATCGGACCGCGTTCCCGCCAATTGCTTGAAAAGGTCACGCGCAGCGACGTCAGCAATGAGAATTTCCGCCATGGCAAATGCAAAACCCTGGCCATCGGCAGTGCCCCCGTCACAGCCATGCGCATGACTTATGTGGGTGAGCTGGGCTATGAGCTCTATATACCGGCTGAGTTCGCCGCTCATGTTTACGAGAGCCTCTGGGAAGCCGGCAAGCCTCTGGGGGTCTGCAACGCGGGTTACCGGGCCATCCATTCCTTGCACCTGGAAAAAGGCTACTGTCTGTGGGGGGCCGAACTGACGCCTGAATATACCCCATATGATGCCGGTTTGGGGTTCTGCGTGGCATTAAATAAAAGTGATTTTCTGGGCCGCGAAGCCCTGGTCAAAGCCAAAAAAGAGGGCCCACGCTGGAAACTGTGCACCTTTACGATTGACGCTGGTCAGCCGGTTATGCTGCGGGGCAGTGAACCCATTCTACACAAGGGCAAGGTTATCGGCGTAACGACCAGTGCCGGCTACGGATACACGGTTGCCAAAACCATTGCATATGGATACTTGCCGCCTGACAAAGCGGATCCATCCGACAGATATGAAATTGAATGCTACAAAAAGATCTATTCTGCCACATGCGAGCCCGAGCGGGCCCTCTACGATCCAGAACGTAATAAAATACTCTGCTAGAAACCTACCTAAAAAATGCATCTAACCCTCCGGAGGCGGACAAGCGCCCAAGGGCTGTGTTTTCCAGAACTCAATTTGTTGACTTT
>JASFIG010000527.1:0-3034 GCA_050122795.1 Desulfobacterales bacterium | reverse complement strand
TCAAGGAGAAGGGACATATCCGTATTACCCTGGTGCTGGGCTTCCTGCCGCAAAAATTATCCAGAATCATCACCTTTGTCGCCACTGGCATTACCACACTGTTTATGGGGTATTTATGGTGGTATCTGTTAAAAATGGTGCAGTCGGCCATCCGCTATAATTCGACCTCAGGGACGCTGACCAATACGCCTCTGTGGATACCGCAGGTGGTGATGCTCATCGGAGCAGCCTGTTTTTTGCTGCAACTGTTTGCCACGACCGTTAAAACTTACGAGGCCATCACGACCGGGGAGGAAGTCGTCTAATGGAAGCAAATCTGATGATGGCGCTGGTCGTTTTTGGCATTTTGTTCTTGACCCTGGCATCCGGGATCTGGGTGGGGTTCTCGCTTTTTATTGTCGGCTTTATGGGCATGCTGATATACAGCCCCTTGCCGGCCGGTAATAACATGGCCTCGTCTGTGTGGGCGACGATTGAAAAATGGGAATATGTGGCGCTGCCGCTGTTTATTCTAATGGGTGAAATCCTGTATCGCTCGGGAATATCCGAGAAGCTTTTTAAATCCCTGGTTCCCTGGCTCTACCGACTTCCCGGCGGACTGTTGCTGATGAACATCGTTTCCTGCACACTTTTTGCAGCTGTTTCGGGCTCCAGCGCTGCCACCACCGCGACGGTCGGCCGCATCACCCTGGCCGAATTCGACAAGCTGGGCTACGATCGACGCCTGGCGATGGGGTCTCTGGCCGGCGCCGGCACCCTGGGGTTTTTGATTCCGCCTTCTTTGATCATGATCGTTTATGCCATTCTGGCCGAGGTGTCGATTGGCAAAATGTTTATGGCCGGTATCCTGCCGGGGTTGCTTCTGTCTGGAATCTATTCCGCTTACATCATTTACCGCGGGATCCGTAATCCGGCAATTGCGCCCCGAACCCAGGAAAGCTACAGCTGGAAAGAGCGCTTGGTGGGTCTTAAGGACCTGGCACCGACGGTGATTTTAATTCTGATGGTATTGGGCAGTATTTACGGGGGTGTGGCCACTCCGACCGAGGCAGCGGCCCTGGGGGTTTTGGGCGCTACGGTGTTCGCGTTTCTCAACCGTCAGATGAATTTTAAAATTTTATTTGAATGCCTGGTGGGCGCGGTGAAAACCAATGCCATGATTATGATGATTGTTGTGGGGGCCGGATTTTTGTCCCGGGTCATGGGGTTTTTGGGTATTCCGGCGGCCATCACCCGCACGATCACCGAATTGGGTCTTTCACCTTATATGCTCATGATCCTGCTGGGCGTCTTTTACGTTATCCTCGGTTGCCTGCTGGATGGGTTTTCGATAGTGGTGATGACGCTGCCGATTGCCCTGCCCATGGTTACGGCCGCCGGTTTTGATCCCATCTGGTTCGGTATTTATTTGATCCTGATGGTGGAAGTCAGCCAGATTACACCGCCGGTCGGTTTCAACCTCTTCGTTATTCAGGGCCTGACGGACGAGCCGATTGTGAAGGTGGCCAAATACGCCTTACCCTTTTTCTTTTTAATGCTCCTGACAACGGCCATCCTGACGATTTTTCCGAAGATTGCCCTGTTTCTTCCCAATTTGATGACCATTAAATAGGCCTCCTTCAGGATCGAAGCGCTTGGGTTTGAAAGGAGACACGACAGTGAAAAGAATTGATCTTAACTGCGACATGGGAGAGAGCTTTGGTGCCTATAAACTGGGCATGGATGAAGCGGTCATTCAATACATCACCTCCGCCAATATCGCCTGTGCCTGGCATGCCGGAGATCCGGCGGTGATGAATCACACGGTTGCCATTGCCGTTGAAAATGGCGTGGGTGTGGGTGCTCATCCGGGGTATCCGGATTTACTGGGTTTCGGCCGCCGCAACATGGATTGCACCATGGATGAGCTCCGCAATTACGTCATTTATCAGGTCGGTGCCCTGCAGGCATTTTGCAGTGCTCACGACACCCCCCTGCAGCACGTCAAACCGCATGGTGCGTTGTATCTGACGGCCGTTGAAAATGAAGACGTTGCGCGCGCGGTGGCCGAGGCCATCGTGCGGGTCAATCCGGATCTGCTCTATGTGGCGCTGGCCGGTGCCAAAGGAGAACTCATGACCCGCATCGGCAGGGAAGTCGGGCTCAAGGTGGTGTACGAAGCCTTTCCGGATCGGGCGTACAGCCCCGAAGGAACCCTGGTGTCGCGGCGCCAGGCCGGTGCGGTCATCAAAGATCCACAGGCGGTTTCGGAAAGAGCGCTGCAAATGGTTCAAGAAGGGGTCGTCATCGCAGCCGACGGATCGACCATCCCGCTTGAAGCCCAAACGTTATGTGTGCACGGTGATAATCCCAAGGCGGTAGACCTTGTCCGCAGCATTCGTGAGATGCTCGAAGCCAATGGGGTGGTGGTGACACCCATGGGAAAGGAATCATAGCCGCTATGCAAAACGGCCTGTTTGAAAAAGCCCGCTTTCGCACGGCAGGGGATCGCGGTCTTCTTATAGAATACGGTGATGTCATCGATCCAGCGGTCAACAGCAAGGTTCGATCCATGGCCATTGCCATCGAAGACAACCCCCTCAAAGGCGTAATCGAAGTTATTCCGACGTACCGTTCTTTGTTGATGATTTACGATCCTGTGACGACCGATCCCGCCGAACTTCAAAATGTGCTTGAAACATTAGAGGCCCGTCTGGGAGACATCAAAATTCCACCCCCCCGCACGGTTGACATTCCCGTCTGTTATGGCGGTGAATTCGGGCCCGATATTGACACGGTTGCGCATACCAACCAGCTGACCGTATCAGAGGTCATCGAACTGCATTGCGAACCGGAATACTTGATCTACATGGTGGGTTTTACGCCGGGCTTTCCTTTTCTGGGGGGGCTTTCCGAAAAGCTGCACACACCCCGCTTGGAGACACCCCGCTCGCTCGTTGCGGAAGGATCGGTGGGGATTGCCAACAATCAGACCGGCATCTATCCGATCGCCAGCCCCGGCGGCTGGCAGCTGATCGGACGCACGCCGGTCAAA
>JASFIG010000526.1:0-3039 GCA_050122795.1 Desulfobacterales bacterium | reverse complement strand
ATAGCTGATTGTCGCTGTCCAGGGTAACCATCGCCTTGGTCAGCAAATCAATGATGTCTTTGAGCTCTTTTTCACGCTCCGTCAGATACCGGTTCTGCCGATCGATAAACCGCCGAATCCGTCTGCGATGCTTGCGGAAAGCCGATGCGGTTTTTTTCAGTTTGGGGTTGTGTACAAATTCAGCTTCAAGTTCTCCCAACTGTTGTCTAAACGCATCGCTTTTCAGCTCTTTGATATCAAGAGCGAAATCGTGCATGAATTGTAAAAGCGCCTGGATGGCGGACAGCAAAAATTCTTTTTTCTGCATGCAGGTCTCAGGACATTCAGGTAGCGCTTGCAACTCAGCGGTTGCCGGCTGTTCTTTTTTTAGTCCCCATTTCATTGGGTCAACTCTTCACCCGATTGGTCAAATGCGTGATTTTGAAAAAACGGCTGATGATTGTGGTCGGGTACCGCTGTTACTAAAAAGGCACCCGGTGGTTGTTTCAAGACAAAGACCGAACATTTTATTTGCAACCCATCGGCCTGATGGTTTTTTAGGTATATTCGGCATTCGGATTGGGACCCCGGATCCCCCAGAGCCTTGCGTTTGGCACACGAAATGACCTGTTCCAGGGATCGCGAATGGATGATTTTTTCAATTCCCAGTCCCACCAATTTTTCTTGATGGACTTTGCAAAGATCTGCCATTGCCGGATTGCCGGCCCAAAAATTCAAATCTTTGATGACCGCGGCCGGTATTTCGAATTGATGAATGAACTGAACCCGCGGATGATACGCCTCCAGATAATAGCAACATTTCTGGCATCCCTGCGTACAATTGACTTTGCCGTCGTCGCGCGCGCTAAAGCATACCGGAAGCCTATTTTTATAGACGATACATTGCGGGCAATTCAGGCCATGGGACTGGTCCTGATAGTATTGCCAACAATTTTGAAATGTTCGAAAAACCGGCCCGTTCAGATTCTCGTTTTCAAGCTGGGCCGGTATTTTTTGGCCGTTGGCCTTTAAAAAATAGAGCAAATTCTGAACCGGTATTTCATATTTTTTCCCCCGGCGGACCGCAGCCAGCTTTTTGGAACGAATCCAGTATCCAACTGTCGTGCGCCCAACATCGCAAAGGGCAGCTGCCTGCGTAACCGAGAGGGTTTTATAGGCTTCTTCCATTCCCTGAGTAAACTCCCTGAACATAAGAATCTATAATAGTATCGACATTTTGGCCTAAAACTTGATGTCTAAATCCAAATTGTGCCAAAATGGTTGCCTTTGAAGTCGGTCATATGCCTGCCTTGTGACCGCAGGTCGCAGTCGATTGGCATGCTTGAGGACTAAAATTCGCAAAATGCAAAAATATTGTTCGCATTTTGCAAATAAACAAAATTTTGCCAATTTTGATGAATTTGACAAATGCAGTTGCACTTGGGATTTCGCTGCACTGTCTTAATACAGTTTGCTTGTGATCATATTTATAAATAATTTAATTAGATAGCGAATAGCCCCATCCGGGAGCGGCTGTAACGGCCGTTTCAATCGGGTACAAAAATTTGCCTAGTGGTCAAAAATTTGAACCTAATTTGTGCAGTCTGCTAAAACTGAACAAAAATATGAGAGATCCCTTCAAAACGGACAAAGAATTCCCATTTTTTTTAAAATACTGAAAATATTATATTATAATGGAAGCATCGGTTTTGCTGCCGGTCAATTTTAAAATCGATCTTTATATATATTCAAATGGCACAGTAGTTGCAAAGATGTATGGCAAATATGGAATGAAGTTTCCTCCTTTCCTTCATTCCCACCTCCGACGAACCCTGTTAGGCACCCCCCCCTAACAGGGTTTTTCTTTTGTTGACAAGATTTTGGCAACAGATGTCAAGGCTTTGTCAAAAATGGTGAGCGTATCCGCAGGTGTCACACGCAACGACCCCCTTAAAGCGCATAAAACGGCCTTGGGAACCGAATTTTTGGGCCTGCACCACCCTTTTGCCGCTTGCGGTCCGCGTGCCTTGGTTTGGCATGGCTATTGCTGTTGTGATTAGATATATCTTAAAGGGGTTATTACGCATCCAAACAGGCATCCCGGATATTCATAGAGGCACCCCCAAATTGCCGGGGTCGTAACCGCAATGCCGCTACTATGAAAATTTTAGCGGGAGGACATCGCATGACAACTGAGGAAACAATCGAGAGAATTGAAAGCAAAATCAATAAACTGCCGCTGGTCGATACAGAAGTTGTCGAGATCATTACGCTGCTCAACAATCCCAGCAGCAATTTTGATCAAATTGTCGAAAAGCTATCGCCGAGCCTGGCAGCTCGCTTCTTAAACATGGCTAACTCAGCCTATTACGGCAGCCGGGAAGTCCGCTCGATTAACTATGCGGTCCAGCTACTCGGTTACGGTAAAATGAAAGATATTTTGGTCACTTCCATTTTAATGGATCATTTTACCCGGCGACTCAAACAATTTAATTTTGAAAAATTCCTTAAGCAGGCCCAGGTCTGTGCCGCAGTTGCCAAGGTGTTGGGGGAAATACTGAATTTTAACCAGCTGGACGATCTGTTCACGGTGGCCACACTGCAGAATATTGGAAAACTGGTTATTGCGGTATACTTCAAAGAGGAACATGAACAAATTGTAAATTTGAAAAAATCTCAGGATCTACCCTCTTGCGAGGCGGAAAAAATGATTCTGGGGATCAGTCATGCCGAAATTGGTGCGCTGGTATTGCAACGGTTCAATGTACCCGAGCAAATTTGCGATGCCGTCAGATTTCATGACAGACGAGATACAGTCGTTCCGCTGAATAACGATAACTATTTACAGCATATCGCCCGCCAGGCCACCACCATCGTCGGACAGTTTTCCCTGCCCAAAGATATCGCACCGATGGATCTTTACCATATGCTGCGCGCCACGATTGAGGAAGGCAAAAGGAATTACCGCGAGCAAATTCAAGCGCAATTGCGCTCGAGTGGCTATGCACGGATTTTCCCATCACTGCTGAAGCAGGCCGCAGACCTGGTCATAGATGATTT
>JASFIG010000525.1:0-3077 GCA_050122795.1 Desulfobacterales bacterium | reverse complement strand
AACAGCGCGCTGCGCATACAAAATTTTTCGATCGCGCGGGCAACCGCTTCAGGCGTCCAGCTCGGTGCCTCATCGACTTCCGTCGCCGGATCGACCGCCTCTTCCGCAACGGTTTCCGGCCCGTTTTCGGACTTGGCCTTTCTAAGCTCCTCGAGGCGTTCATGCCAGAGCTCACATCCAAGCCCGCGCACGAATCGTAACGGGGGCGCCTGCCTTAACCGCGTCTGGTGATCTTGGCCGAATAAAGCCAGTCCCTGGGTCAAACAATCCGGTTCCGGGGCGTAGGCTTCCGGCATACCCAGAATGGCGTAACCGATCTGAAGCTTATCATCTGGGGGGGTGGTGTGACGGTTGGCATACCAGGTACCAAAGGCCGGGATGGCATCGGTGAAGTGTCCCGCGGGGAGCGGTCCGATGCAGTTGATTTTGTCGGCTTTACCGGAGCACGTTTGCAGATCCCTGGAGCAAAACATCAATTTGCGCTGCCCTTCTTGCAGGGCGATGTTGTATGGCGGTGAATGCCGCTTGATTTCATCAGACTCCAGCATGGCCGCCTCTAATGCTGAGCCCGTCAACGTCACATCCAGGTCGGCGGCCTGGCTGAGCATTTCCAGCGTATGTTCCGCCTGGGATCCTTTCTGCCGGAAATAGCTGTTGACCCTTTGCTTGAGCGATGTGGCCTTGCCGATGTAGAGCAAATCTCCATTGGAGCGCAGCATACGATAAATACCGGGTGTTTCAGGCAGGTTGAGACGAATTTCGCTTTTCATCGGATAATTTCGGCCGGTTCGGCTTTGAGGACTGTTACGATGCAGCCATTCCGTCAGTTGATCTAAAGTGTGAACGTTGTATTCCATTCCGAGCAGTCGGATCAAATTCTGCCAGATGACGGCTGTGGCTACAGCGTGATCTGAACTGCGGCGCTGTTGGGGCACGGAGTGCCCGAAGTAGCCGGCCACCGCCCGCAGCCCTCTGCGCGGCAGACCGGGCAACAGGCGTTTTGCGATTTCGTGGGTGCAGATTATGTGTAAGGGGAAGGTCGCCCTGGTATTGCTCTCAGCATGCAGATGTTTAAGAAAAGGCTCTTCAAAACGGGCATAATGGATAAGGGTCGGACAGGTATCCATGTGATTGGCGGCGGCGGTCGCCTGTGCGGTTTTAATAAGGCGCGGCCAGATGCGGGCCGCCGGGAGCGCTTTTTCCAAAGCCTCTTTAGATATCCCGGTTACGCGTTGCACCGCCGGGGGAATTTCGGCATCCGGCGGCAAGCTGGCCAGGTAAGATTTTACGGACAGGATTTTTGGGCGAGCGGCTGCTGCGGCGCTGGTCTTGACCCAACCGATTTCAAGAAGGTGCCCTTTTTGGGGGTTGGCACCGGTGGCCTGGCAATCTACCGCCAGAACCTGTAGCGTTTTCAAGGGAATTTTCATCTGTTGAAGATTAGCTAAATCAGAATTATCATTTACGGGTCAGTTGTTCGTCGTCAGTTGTCAGTTGCCGGGAGAGAACGAGGTCATCGATTATTGCAACGGACTACTGACGACCCGCGACAGACATTGGTGTAAACTGTTTGGTAACCTACCGTAAAGCAGGAATTCTGTCAAAGTTGGGTGTTGCGTTTTAATGAATTGATTTTATTTTTTGTTTTAATGAAGTCAATATGTTAAAAGATAATTAACGCTTAATTTCATACGGATAAAAACGGAAGGCTAAATGGAACCTGCATTTCACGATGCCTTAAGTCATCTTAAGGACCATATCCCCGGCCTGGCGAAATTGCTCAAATTTGGTGACAGCTCGGATATTGCTTCCTGGATCAATATCGTTGAGGCCAAATTGATCCCCCGGTTTTCATCGGATTTCCCAATTGTGGCGGCCATCTGCGGCGGAGGTTCTTCGGGGAAATCGACCCTGTTTAATGCACTCTCGGGCGAGCGACATGCGCCGATCGGTGGCCGGGCCGGCATCAATCGCCGGGTGCTATTTTCGATTCCCGAATCCCTGGTGGAACAAAACCGGGTGGTTGCCGATCTGGTCGAACCGTTTAAATCAGATTTGCAGCCGCTCAGAGACAGCGATGAACTGACCACTCCCGGTAATCCGCTATATGTCATCAATCGTTCGGGGCCGAAAGAACTTGTTTTGCTGGACACGCCTGACTTTGACACCGGCGCCAGAGGCGAATACGTTAATCGGGATGTGACCCGCATGGCTCTGGAAGCATCGGATATTTTCATTTATATTTTTACCAACTCGAACTACAACAACCGGGACAACACCGACTTTATGGCCCGCATGCTCACCGGCATCGGCAAACGCAAGTGTTTTCTGATCTATCGCGTCTACCCCAGCTTCAGCGATGAGGAGGTGCAAGAGCATGCCATGACCGTTGCCGGGGGTATATACGGAAATGATGCCCAAGACAATCTTCTGGGTATCTACCGTGCCGATGAAGACAACCGGGTGGCGGCCGCCCAGCAGAACGTCAAGCTGCGGCCCGTGCCCGCCAAAGGGTCTGACTTTATTTCTGCACTAGCATCCATCGATGCGCCCGCTTTAAGGCTCGAACTGCACGGGTCCATTTTGGCCGACGTACTCAAAAAGGCCGACCGCTTCCTTGACCATGCCGGGCGCGCCCTTGACGAGCTGCGCCTTTATCTCGATGGATTTCAAACCGTCCAGAGCCAATACGTGCATGAAGCCTTGAAGCATTTCCCGATGGACCGTGTCATGAAGCGCTTTGCCAAAATCTGGGCCAAAACCGATCCGGCGCATATTAAGTTGATGCGTAAAACCGGCAGTGTGATTGGGTTTCCCTTAAAGGTCCTCTGGGGCGCTGCGGGCTGGGCCAAGGATAGCGTATCTTCAAACAAAGCCGAGCCGGCTGATTCCGAAAATTATCAGAAGAAAATGGAGGAGGATCTGGTAACCGCGGTCACCAGTTTGCATGCCCAAGCCATCGGCCCCCAGATTACGGTTGCGGGATCTTTAAACGATCCGGTTGTCAAGCGAATGTCCGATTTGGTTGATCATCTTCGCGTTCGGAAGAACGGTGGCGCGGTTAAAAATCCCCGGAC
>JASFIG010000524.1:0-3092 GCA_050122795.1 Desulfobacterales bacterium | reverse complement strand
CTAATGGTTCAGCGTTCTGGGTTCTGGGTTCTGGGTTTTATGTTTGATGGTTGCGTGTTGCGGGTTGCGCGTTTCGAGTAACGATCTAATTTGATCAGCAGCCAGTAGCCAGCAGCAAGAAGCCAGAGGCCGATGTTCAGAACTTTTGAACCTTTCAACCCTGAACCTTTGAACCCTGAACCTTTTGGGGGTTAACGAACCTTGATATTATCGATCACCTTGACGGCACCTTCGGTGCTGCGGGACAATTCAAGGGCCCGGTCCCGCTGATACTTGCTGCTGACGATCCCGGTTAGGGTCACAACGCCTAAATAGACGTCGACGTCAATATTCAGACTGCGGACTTCCGGTTCGGCAATCAACTTGGCTTTGATCTTATTGCTGAGCACATTGTCGTCCCAGACATCGCCAAAACTTCTTTCACCGACTTGAATATTATTGGAGACGGATTTGACGCCCGGCACGCTTTGCGCGATCTGGGATGCGCGTTTGGCTTCGTTTCGGGTGGCAACCGCACCGGTCAGCGTAACATGGCCACCGATGGTATCGACGTCGATCTGGCGGGCTTTAACGATTTTGTCCCTCATCATTGCATGCTTGACCCGGGTCGTGATCGTGGAATCATCCACCATGGTTTCGACCGGATTTTTACCGGACTCCTGGGTACTGGCACAGCCGATGATGGCAATTAGCATGACAACCCATAATGGCAAAATCTTTTTCATGATTCCTGCTCCCTTGCGTGATTCTATTGGAATATTATAATTAATAACGGTGAAGGTATATCCGTATAAAAAGATGCAAAATTTATGCTAATATCCGCAAAGCGAAATTTATATAGGTTTTTTAGATGGTTATAATATGTCATCCTATAGCCTGATTGCGTAAACATATACCAAATGTCAAATTATATGGCTTCGCGTGTCAAATTTATGCATCGATATCAAGGGCCTCTCTTTCTAAATAATAAATATAGAAAATGACGATTAAGCCTGCGCAATTTATCCCTGAAAAGATGAGGGCCGGCCGGTTTTTTTAAAAAGAACGTATGGAATGAGGAAAAAATAGATGCAGATCGTCAACAATCTTCATGCATTCGTGTGGCAGTCGCCGACCGCCAACAATTGTAATGCCTTTTTCATCGATGGGCCCGCCCGGGTGTTGATCGACCCGGGCCACCGCGCCCTGTTTGAGCATGTTGAATTGGGATTAAAGGCTTTGGGGCTGACAACAAACGATATCGATCTGGTGGTTTGCACCCATGCCCATCCGGACCATCTGGAGGGCGTTCAGCTTTTCAGAAACAATTCAACCCTTTTTACATTAAGTGAGATCGAGTGGCGTTGGGCGTTGAGCGCCGGCAAAGATATGAGTGCGGTCTATGGGATCGATATCGAAGCTATCGCGCCTGATTTTTTCCTGCAGGAGGGCACCCTTTCCCTCGACGGACTGGATTTGCACATTTATCACACACCCGGTCATTCACCCGGCTCGGTCTGCGTTTACTGGCCGGAGCAAAAAGCGCTGTTTACCGGTGACCTGGTTTTTAAAGACGGTCTGGGGCGTACCGATTTACCCGGCGGCGACGGGGCTCAGATCAAAGATAGCATCCAGCGCATGGCGCGGCTGGAAGTCGAGCTGCTGCTGGCGGGACACGGCGACATCATTTCCGGTGCCCGCGAAGTCAGCTCAAATTTTAAGCGCATCGAAGAGTACTGGTTTGGGTTTGTGTAGGATCAGAAAACAGATGTTAGATGTCAGAAGACAGAGGACTTGCTATCGAGATATGCAAGGTTCCGTATCGGCAAACTTGCCTTCCGCAGCTTGATAGTTGACCTGTTTATGGACTATATTTAGTCCATACTCGAGAACGGAGGTATCAAATGAAACTGTCAAGCCAGGTCAAGCCCATCAGTTACTTGAAAGCCCATGCTGCCGAAATCGTGAGAAACCTTGCAGAACAGCAGGAGCCTATAGTCATTACCCAGAATGGCGAGGCTAAGGTCGTGATTCAAGACATCGACAGCTATGAGAAAACCCAACAAACAATGGCTCTGCTGAAGATTTTGGCTCTGGGAATTCGTCAGGTTGAGGAAGGTGATGTAGTACCCGCCAGTGAGGCCATCAAACGTGTTCGAAAACGGCGGGAGGTTTCTTAATTGCGGTTCAAGGTTTTGCTGACCAAGGATGCATTACGTGATCTTGAGGAGCTTTATGATTACATTGCATTTCACGATACACCGCGAAACGCAGATTACGTTTTAGATAAGATCGAGAAAACTTTCTCCAACCCGTCCGAACTACCGGAGCGAGGTGCCTATCCCAAGGAATTGCTGGCACTGGGTATTCGTGAATATCGAGAAATATTTTTCAAACCTTACCGCATCATCTATCGTATCATGAAAAAGAAGACCTTTGTTTTGCTTATTGTCGACGGTCGTCGTGACATGCAGTCACTACTGCAACGGCGACTACTAGACGCTTAATGTAGCTGAACTGATCTCAGACTTATCGGCGATTTTGCATCCGATTGATATCCTTGGACTTCCTCAAGAAATATACAATCATCTAATTGGCGTTACGTAACTCTGTCGGCAAGTTCAAAATGTGTGGTGATTTAAGGCATTAAAAAGCGATAATCATTCATCCAGACTGCAGAGATAATCTAATTCGAGTATTTTATTTCAAAAAAACTGATAATTAGCTTGCTATTGGCTTAAGGATAGCTTAATGTATGAATATTCAACAAGGCCTCGCCTTATATGGGCGGGGCGATTTCTTTCTGAAGGAAAAATCCATTTGTCAGAGTGGCATCCTCCAGTTTGCGATTTTGAAAATTTTAAGAAAGGAGAATGTTATTATGATTAATGGAACTGTTAAGTGGTTTAATCCACGAAAAGGGTTCGGATTCATTGAGCAGGAAGAAGGACCGGATGTGTTTGTTCATCATACAGCAATCAACGCAGCCGGTTTTAAATCTCTCAACGAGGGCGACCAAGTTTCCTTTGACATAGAGCAAGGACAAAAAGGTCCAGCCGCTGCAAATGTCACTTTGATTTAACTTTCGTTTCCGAATAAAAACGGGCATCCTC
>JASFIG010000523.1:0-3093 GCA_050122795.1 Desulfobacterales bacterium | reverse complement strand
CGAGACCTGAAAACGGCTATCGTTCAATATCGGCAAGCGTTGAAGTATACCGAGGATGTGGAAAGGCGGACCACCATCGAAAAGCGCATAAAGAAGTTTGAAAAAATTTTGGCCAAGCAGAACAAAGGATCGTTTTAATTGCGGTCAAAATGGGAAAACTGCATCGAAAACGTTCCGCGGCCCTGAGTCGCCGAGCGCAGATTTGTTGAGTAGCCAAACATCTGTGACAGCGGCACGGTGGCACTGATCATCTGAGCTCCGGCTTTGTGCTCGATGGATTCTATTTTTCCGCCCCGCGAGTTTAGCTCGCCGATGACATCACCGATGAAGGCCTCAGGCACAAATATTTCAGCGGTCATAATAGGCTCCAATAAAAATGGATTGCCGGCACTCATGGCGTCCTTACATGCCATGGACGCGCTAACGGTATAGGCCAGCTCGGTTCCCAGAGATTCCTTGTAGCCGGCTTTGGTCAGCCGCACCTCGACGTCCACCACCGGATACCCCATCTGAGTTCCGCTTTCCAGGGATTCCCAAACGCCCTTTTCAACAGCCGCCGTATACAGATCCGGTAAAATATCATTCGAGATTTCAGATACAAATTTATTGCCCGATCCCCTGGGCAAAGGCACCATCTTCACCGAAACTTCAGCGAAATGGCGCTGGCCGGCAATCTCTTTATCAAAAATGATCGTGGCCGATCCGGGTTTTTCGATGGTTTCGCGATAAACGACCTGAGGTTTGCCCACATTGACATTGGTATGAAATTCTCGCAGCATGCGGCTGATAATAATCTCAAGGTGCAGTTCGCCCATCCCGGATAAAATGGTCTGACCGGTATCCTCATCCTTACGAACGATCAATGTCGGATCTTCTGTCATAAACTTAGCCAGGACGGTATCCATTTTTTCTTGATCCGCATGGGTCTTGGGCTCCACCGCGATCGAGATGACCGGCTCGTAAAATTCGATTTTTTCCAGCAATACCGGATGATTTTGGTTGCACAGGGTTTCACCGGTGGATGAACTCTTTAAGCCGACGATTCCGACGATGCTGCCCGCACCTGCTGTATTCACACGCTCGCGCCGATTGGCATGCATGTTCAGGATACGGGCAATTTTTTCCTTTTCATTGCGAGCCGGGTTAAAAACCTCGCCACCAGACGTTATTTTGCCGCTGTAGATACGGATATACGATAATTTGCGCCCCTCCATCATAGAAACTTTAAAAATCAGAGCCGCCAGCGGCTCGGAATCCTTCGGGTGGCATTGAACCCTCTCGCCGGACTCGGGATGCATTCCTTCAATCGGTGGTATATCCGCCGGGCTGGGCAAAAAGTAGGTAATCGCATCGAGCAGGGGCTGAATTCCCTTATTTTTTAACGCTGCGCCGCACAATAACGGTACCAGTTTCATATCGATGGTTGCATTGCGTATGGCAGTCAGCAATGCGCTCGTATCAATAGTTGCTTCTGCCAGATAGGCTTCCATGATATCGTCATCATGCTCTGCCAGGGTTTCAAGTAGTTTGTCACGGTATTCGACTGCAGTGGCGGCAAGTTCGGCCGGAATCTCCTGTTCCGCATATTCTGCCCCGAGGGTATCATCATCCCATACAATCTGTTTCATGTGGATCAGATCAACAATGGCGTTGAAATTATCTTCTGTTCCCACCGGCAACTGTAAGATCAGCGGGTGGGCATTGAGGCGTTCGGCGATCATCTTGACGGTCCCGAAAAAATCGGCCCCGATACGATCCAATTTATTGATAAATGCGATTTTGGGCACCTTGTATTTGTCGGCCTGTCGCCATACGGTTTCAGACTGGGGTTCCACACCTTCCACAGCGCTGAATACGCCGATAGCGCCATCCAGCACCCGCAAGGAGCGCTCGACCTCAATGGTGAAGTCAACATGTCCGGGGGTGTCGATAATATGAATTTCCGTATTTTGCCAGCGGCAGGTCGTTACCGCGGAGGTAATCGTAATGCCGCGTTCTTGCTCATCGGGCATCCAATCCATCACCGCCTCCCCATTGTGCACTTCACCGATTTTGTGGGAACGACCGGTGTAATACAGAATCCGCTCAGTAACCGTCGTCTTACCGGCATCAATGTGGGCGATAATGCCAATATTGCGGATATTTCCGATTTTTGCGGTTGTTTTCATCGTATTAGCAGCATATTTGCTTTTATCGGGATCTGCAAATCAATATGACCGGCGAGCGTCATGGCTTCGGTGCCGTTAATCAGAATTTTGACCGCTTTAATCTGCGGTACGTTCAATACTAAAGAATTCACAATTGAATAAATTGTCAACAACTCGGACTGTATGCCGCCCGGGTGGTTTTCAGCCACCGCCGAGCTGAGATCCACAAAACAGGTGCCTTGATGTGTTACGAAAATTGCCCGGATGGCAGTTGTTGCCGGAAGGGTGCGCGCCAATCCCTGTTGGGGACCTCTGATTAACGCTTCTATAATACTTCTGGCAAAAAACTCAGGTTCCGGCGGGCCTTTCAGAACACGATTTTCAGCCATCAGAAATGGATTGTCTTTATCTGAAAAATACAGATGGACCAGCTTTGTTTGCGCGGGCGCCATCGACGCGGGGCGCACGGTTTGTTCAACCTGAGTCCGATGTTGCAACTCTCGAGGACCCATTACCAGCACCAGCAGCAAACCGATTCCTGCAATCAATGCAAGTGCCAGAAATCCGATATGCCATTTTTTTATCATGATACTGCCGTTGTGATGGTTTCCGGTACATAAAATAGAATCCGTTTTTTATGTCAATCAATGGCTGATGTCAAGCTTAACAGACGGCAACGCCTTTTGGATGTGATCAGATCATCTTAATATGAAGCGGAAGGAAAAACCGGCGACCTTTGAGCGAGGGCTGTAAAACAGGGTACCGTCTTTTTCGGTTTGACTCGCACAGGTAAGCAATGGTATCAGAAGCGTTTTTGTAGAAATCAAAAAAGGGCCAGCCTCAGGCTAACCCGTATGGACCTAAAAGAGTGGAGCTGATCGGGATCGAACCGACGACCTCATGACTGCCAGTCATGCGCTCTCCCAGCTGAGCTACAGCCCCACAT
>JASFIG010000522.1:0-3098 GCA_050122795.1 Desulfobacterales bacterium | reverse complement strand
CAATTGGATGCTGCGGCGAAGGCCGTCGGCAAGGACTACCAGATTGAGATCACCGGACATTCGGACAGCACCGGAACCGATGAATTCAATATGCAGATCAGCCAGCAGCGCGCTGAAACCATTCTGGCCATTTTGCTTTCTTCCGGTCTGAGGAATGAAAATTTTGAAGTCCGTGGTGTCGGTGACACCCGACCCTTGCGAAGTGAAACAAATGTTCAGGATCGCTCTTTTAATCGCGCCGTCACCTTTAAGGTGAATTTGCGTTGATGCAAAAGATCTTACTGCTCGGGTTAGCACAGGCCGGCGCGCCGCCAGAAAACGATTATAATAAATCTGCTGAGCCTTACGCTTTATGCTCATACACGTGAACATCCCGTTGCGGATAAGGAATGCTGATCTCCTCTGCATCAAAGCGCTTTTTGATGGTTTCGGTGGCATCAAAGATAACACCCCAGTAGTCTTGAGCCTTTACCCAGGGACGCACCGTAAAATTAACACTGCTGTCGGCCAGTTCCGATACCGCAATCTGGGTGGCAGGCTCTTTTAAGATCCGCTCGTCCTGAGATAATACATCTGAAATGATAGCGCGCGCTTTGTCGATATCATCTTCGTAACCAATGCCGATAACCATATCCGCCCGCCGCGTGCCTTTGGTGGTATAATTGGTGATGGTATCACTGGTTATTTGTGCATTCGGGATGATAATGGTTTTGTTGTCGGGTGTAAGCAGCTGGGTTGTAAAAATTTGAATTTCCTCCACCACACCGGTAGCACCGGCGGCTTCAATCAGATCGCCGACTTTAAATGGTCGGAAGATAATCATCAGCACCCCGGCAGCAAAATTGGACAATGAGCCCTGCAGCGCCAGACCAACGGCCAGACCGGCGGCACCCAACACTGCGATAAAAGAAGTGGTTTGAATACCGAGCATACCCAAAGCGGCCACAATCACAAACGTCAAGAGGGCAAAATAAATCAAATTGGTTACAAATTTGGTCAGGGTGGGATCGACCTCGCGCTTTTCCATAATCCTGAGGATCAGTCTGCGCACATACTTGACAACCCAGCGACCGATAATGAAAACAGCAAGGGCCGCTAAGATTTTAACCCCGAAAACCGTCAAGAGCTCATACCCCTTGGCAATCAACTGTTCAACATCCATCGCATACCTCCTTTTATTTAGTGATAATCTGGATCAAAAGCTAACCCCTTTTGGTATCGGAAAGCATTTCTGTTTTCAACTCTAACTTGAACGCTCAATAAAAAACCCGCCTCAAGGTATAGCGTCGAATCTGTCAACGGTTCAGCTACAAGCCAGCCTTGGCAGTTGCAGGCGGTTGAGCTGCATATCTGAGCTTATTTTGGGCTGTGCTTTTCAGCAGAAACAAAAACGCGGCTCCCTGAGCCATTTTCGATCGGGCGGGATTTTCTTTTTGAGTTTTTATCTGGCTGCGATGGGAAATGTTCACAATGGACGCATCCGGTGCACCGGTATCTTTTAGAATCGCCTTTTGGGGAATGGCGATCATCTGATCGTCATCCCATCCGATACGCGCCGGTAAAATTTTGATCTCCCGGGCGATTTTACGATGCTTAAACTTTTCAAGCAGCGGCAGATATGACTTGGGCATCAATACAATAGCAGCAGCCTGGTTGGATCTTGTTGCCGATAACGATAATTTTTGATTCACCTGCTGTGCGCTGTTGGATCGGGCATAAACTGTAAGAACCTCCCGATGTTGTCCAAGCTTGAATCCCACCCCAAAAGTAAGCGCCAAGATTAAACCGAAGCCGATGAATGGTAAATATTTTTGCTGCATGACGGATAGGTCCTTTCCTTATCAGGCGAGCGCGACTGACAGATAGCTGCCTTGATCTGATGGTTTGCCGCGTTAGGAGAGCAAAACATTTGCCAAATATCACGCAAATATCTTTGATAATATTAACCATTTGTAATCATTTCATAAATTTTTTTTCACAGGTTCACCGACGATGGTAATGCCCGGGAATGCTTGGGGATATGCCCCCACATTGGGGCATATACCTGAAAACAGAATCGATTCGATCGGAATCAAAGGCTTTGAAATCAGCCATTCGATTGGAACTGAAGGAGATCGAAGAACGGTATCCAAAGTTGATTCGCAGAATCAAGAAAGAAGGCCATATCAATGCCCTGGCTGCAACGCAACATGCCTATGATTCCCGCAAACAACACCATTCCCTGCTGGTGGACATGAAAAATGCAATGGGGGTTTTCTACTCCAAGATGGTCGATCGCATTGAAAAGGAACGCTTGCGGTTTTTTGTTTGTGATATCTGTGGTTCGGTGGCCACCGAACAACCGCAACGAACCTGCTGTATTTGCGAAAATCCGGCTTATTTTTCCAAAGAAATTCCAAGCCCGGTATAATCGCCCTACAGAGCGAGCAGCGTTGAGATCAGATCCATGGTATATTTCTGCCCGGTCATCCGTCGGGCAGCGTTCATGCCCGAATCAATGGCCGTGTGTAAAGTTACGGATCGGGTTCAGGCGTCATGCACGCGCCACATGTCTTCGTCGGTATAGCATTTTTCGTTTTCAACATTCTCTGCGCGCGCAGCCCGTTCGAGGTTATCCAAATCTGTATCGGCTTGCAGCACCTCCTGATAGTATTCGTGCTGGATCAGCAGATTCATGATTTCATTCGTGCCGGTCCAGATTTGCGAAAGACGGATGTCACGCACCATTTTTTCAATCGGGTAAACCTCGGTGTACCCGATCCCGCCCATAATCTGCATGGCCTTGTTGGCCACTTCCCAGGCCATATCGGTCGCAAACTTTTTGGCCTGGCTGACCAGTCTTCGACTGTTGGGGGCCTGCTCGTCCACAGCACGGGCCGCCATGTAAACCAGTGCCCGGGCAGCATCCAGTCGCGTAATGGCATCGGCCACCATAAAATTGACGCCCTGGAAGTTACGAATGGGCTGACCAAAGGCATGCCGCCTGTCACTGTAGCGCACGGCAATTTCCAGAGCGGCGCGCACCCCCAGGCTGGCGGCCGCCGATGTCAGGCGCTCGGGAATCATCATCTGGTGAAATACCAGTGCACCGCCATGCA
>JASFIG010000521.1:0-3110 GCA_050122795.1 Desulfobacterales bacterium | reverse complement strand
AACGATACGGGTGATATCATTATCGGACCTCTGGCGAGCTTTACACAAGTGGCCGAATCCGAGCTGATTTGCCAGCACATTCCGGTCCTGTCGCAAGCCGTCCTCACCATCGGCGGGCCCCAGGTGCGCAACATGGCAACCATCGGCGGAAATCTGTGCAACGGCGTGCCCAGTGCTGATAGCGCCACGCCCCTTATCGCTCTCAATGCAACGGTGACAATCGAGGGCAGGCATGGATCCCGGCAAATGCCCCTTGAATCGTTTTTTCTGGGTCCCAGCCAGGTGGCGCTTGAGCAACATGAAATATTGACCGCCATTACCATCACCCATGACAATTATGTTGATTATTTCGGGCATTTCCATAAATATGCCATGCGCGAAGCGATGGATATTTCAACCATTGGTTGTTCGGCAGTCTGTAAGATTAAGGACGGAACCCTGCAGGACCTGCGCCTGGCCTTTGGCGTGGCTGCACCGGTCCCTATTCGCTGTAAAGGGACAGAGGGCAAAGTCCGGGGCCAAAAAATTAAACCGAAACTACTTACTGATATTGCCCGGTATGTATCGGCTGATGTGCGCCCGCGGACGTCCTGGCGGGCGGCCAAGGCGTTTCGGCTGCAGATCATCACAACCCTGGCCCACCGTGTTGTCGAGCAGGCCATTTTGAATGCAGGAGGAATCCTTCAGTGAACCGACAAATTAGCCTTACCGTAAACGGCAAGAAAAAAGAGATCCATGTTGATGTGCGGCAATCGTTGCTGGAAGTCCTGCGGCAACGGCTGGGGCTGCTCAGTGTCAAACAGGGATGCGCTGTGGGTGAATGCGGTGCCTGCACGGTTTTAATCGATGATGTGCCGATTGATGCCTGTCTGTATCTGGCGGTCTGGGCCGACGGCAAATCCATTCGAACGGTGGAAGGCGAAAGCCGCAACGATAAACTTTCCAGGGTACAACAGGCATTTGTGGATGAAGGTGCGGTACAGTGCGGCATCTGTACCCCCGGATTTGTTATGGCGGCCACATCTTTTGTCGAAAAGCACCGGCGGCAGAACGTCAGCCGCAATGACATACGGCGAGGCCTGGCCGGCAACCTGTGCCGCTGCACGGGTTATGATACGATTGTGACCGCCGTGCAAAAATGTCTGGATGATGACGATTAACCCTCAGCGTCCTGAAAATGGCCGGCAGGGCAGCATTCCTTAAAAGACCCATCAAAAATTAAGCACATGAATCATCATACCCAGTTGACAATCCATGCGGCCATGTTATTTTTAATCAGTTTACTGCTGATTTTATGACGCCGCCCAATCCTGGACGCTCTTGCGCCAACGTATTGATTAACGTATCGTCCTGGCTGCTATCATAGCGATATTGCTTACCTTGGGATGCCCGGCAGCCGACATTACGACTTTAAAAACAGCAAAACGTGCCGGATAAGGGCTATAGTCTGAAGCTCGGTAATCACACCAAAACCACTAACCTTTTAGTATCGCTTGTATGGGGGGATAAACATGGGAAAAAGTTCTCGAGAAAAAAGAACGCAAAAAGTCATCGATGTGCTGAATAAGGCCCGTGCCATGGAGCTGCAAGCCATCCATCAGTACATGAACCAACATTATAACCTGGACGATCTCGACTATGGAGAGCTGGCGGCAAAGTTAAAGCTGATTGCCATCGATGAGATGCGACACGCCGAGACGTTTGCCGAACGCGTAAAAGAGCTTGGCGGTGAGCCCGTAACAGGGCATGACGGTACCGTCAAAAAAGGGCAGGCGGTGGAAGGCGTTTTCCCTTTCGATGCGAATCTGGAGGATCATACCATTGAGGTTTACAATGAATTCCTTCTGGTTTGCCGGGAAAACGGCGACAGCATCAGCATGAAAATTTTTGAAGAGATCATTGACGAAGAGCAGCTGCACTACAATTACTTTGATAACGTTGACAATCATATTAAAAAACTGGGTGATACCTATCTCGCCAAAATTGCCGGGACACCCTCATCAACCGGGCTGGGACCCAGCGGTTTTGCCGTTTCCGGAGAAGGCGAATAGGGCCTGCCAGATTAGAATTTAAAAAAACAGAAAGATCGAGGAATCCGCTGAGGATGACTCGATCTTTTTTTGATGACTTGATCTGTCCAATGACCATTGCGTGGAGCCGGAAATATTAGAAGAACACAGATCCTTCCGGTTGCAAATTGCAGCTTTTCAAGTGCGGATTGTCGAGACTCAAAATTCTCGTGCGACCAAATCGGCGCCAGCGGCAAGCAGCTAGCGGCCAGAAGCCATGGGCTGACACCTTCCACACGTAACCCCCCACCAAAATTCTAAAGTTTTTGCACCTCCGGCCGATAATTTCTTTATACCGTTGCGTTTTAATTTGATGCCATCTTACGGGGAGGAAATCCTTTGACAAACCGCAAGATATACCGCATCGCGTTGAAAATCGAAGCATTTCCGGGCATGCCGACGACAGCCGCCAAACTGCTCCCGCTACTTGAAGATTCCGATTCGACTGCGACCGAAATTGAAAGCATTTTAAAATACGACCCGGGACTGACCGCCAATATCCTAAAACTAACCAATTCGGCTTATTTCGGCATTCCCACCCGAATTAGCTCGGTTCGACAGGCCATTGTATTGTTGGGCTGGAAGCGCCTGCTGCAGGTGGTGATGACCATTTGCATGAGTCCGCTCATGAATAAAACGATTCCCGGATACGATTTGCCCAGAGGGGCGCTCTGGCAGCATTCGGTTGCGGTTTCGGTGGCAGCCGAAATACTGGTCAAAGCGCTGAGAATACCTGATGCTGATGAAGTGTTTACGGCAGCGTTGTTGCATGATGTCGGTAAACTGATTCTGGGCGGGTTTGTCAAAGAAGATTTACAGCAAATTGAAGACATGGTGACCAAGGGCATTACCTTTGATGTGGCCGAATCCATGGTACTGGGAACCAACCATGCCGAAATCGGAGGTCAGATTCTGGACAAATGGTCTTTTCCATCAGAGCTGGTCAGCGCCGTTCAATGGCACCATGATCCTGAATCCTGTGAAGAAAGCTGCAACCTGAGCGATATTGTGCATGTAGCCAACACGATGGGAATTATGACC
>JASFIG010000520.1:0-3112 GCA_050122795.1 Desulfobacterales bacterium | reverse complement strand
ACGACAGGGCGCCCATGGTTCTTCCATGAAAGGCACCGAAAAAGGCGATATTGAGCTCTCGTTTGGTGTGCCAGCGCGCCAGTTTAAAAGCGGCTTCAACGGCCTCGGCTCCAGAGTTGCCAAAATACACCCGTTTGGGGCCGTTCCCGGGTGCAATCGAAGCCATTTTCTCGGCCAGCTGGATCTGGGCGGTATAGTAAAAATCGGTCCCGGACATGTGCAGCAATTTTTCGGCTTGATCTTGAATAGCTTTGACAACATGCGGATGGCAATGACCGGTGGCGTTGACAGCGATCCCGGCCGTAAAATCCAGAAAGATGTTTCCATCGACATCATGCACCCACATCCCTTCCGCCTGATCGACCACCAGCGGATAAACGCGCGTGTATGAAGGCGAAACAAAGGATTTATCCAGTTTAATTAATTTTTTGGCGCGCGGTCCCGGCAGCGCAGTTTTAATCGTCGGTTTCTTTGGCATGGTCCCTCCTGCAAACGATTCAAGCCCAATCTCACTGGCAACACCTGGTTGACTTCAAACTATATCAATATACATATATTACAATAGCTTATCTTTTTTTTTAAGAAAGTGCAAGAGCGCAGCGGATAACGAGCATGTAAACACATTTGCTTAAAAAGAGATCAGGATGTCAAGGCCCATGAAAATGCTCACATGGCTGCCGGTTCGGATGTCGTCGTCGGCGGTGCCAGTTATGAATACGAGCGCGGTCCGGACGGAAAAATGTATGCCGTCGGGGGCGAGGTCAAAATCGATACATCCAGGGAAAATAGCCCCGAAGCAACCATCCGCAAGATGCAAAAAGTCTGCCGAGCAGACCTGGTGCCGGCCCAGCCTTCCGCCCAGGATTGCAGCGTTGCCGCCAGAGCCGCCCAGATCGAAGCGGATGCCCGCATAAAGCTACGGGAGCAAAAAGCAGAAGCCGCTGAAGAAGCAAAGCATGCCCCTCAAGGGTCTCCGTCCGTCATCAGCTCGAATCCATTTTTCAATTCAAGCCCTTCACATTCCATCGGTCAAAATCTTGATATCTCAGTATAAGTGCGGAATCCAATGGTATGCAATTAAATCGCTTACTCCCGCAGTACAAGCAGTTGCTCATTCACCCCCTCACCTGACCTCTCCCCCTCAAGGTGGAGAGGAATCATGATCTGTATGAAAGTGCGATTAATTGTCAGGTACGCTAAAATCAATTTTTACGCTTTAGCATCATTTATGATATGCTGTATTTTTTGCCTGTAAATCCATATACAGTGAAATTGGAGTCCAAAATGTCTGCAAAGATAAATAGTAGCTTGACGCTTCACGAAGGCCGTGTGTTTAATCTGGTAAAGGAAAACTACACTCTGGATAATGGTGTGACCTCGGAGATGGATTTTATTCAACATCCGGGTGCCGCTGCAATGGTTCCGATGTTGAATGCCGCCGATGTGATTTTAATCAAGCAGTATCGGCATGCGATCCGCGAGTTTATCTGGGAAATTCCGGCCGGTACACTGGATCCCGACGAATCACCCCTGAATTGCGCCCGCAGGGAGCTGATCGAAGAAACCGGCTATTCAGCCGCCGGCTGGCAGCAGCTGGGTACCATTACGCCTTTGCCGGGCTGCTCGGATGAACGCATTCATATCTTTCTGGCTTCAGACCTGAAAGCAGCCGAACAGAGCCTGGATGAAGATGAAATGCTAAAGGTTCATCGGCTTAAACTCGAAGATGCCTTGCAGATGATTTTAAGGGGTGAAATTGCAGACGGGAAAACCATTTCAGGGCTCTTTCTGGCCTATAACTGGCTTCAGAAAAACCGGTCTGATTTGAATGATTAGCCACGGAATCATTCGGATATGCGCATATTTGGATTTTTAATTAGCCACGGACCCACACAGACACACACTAACTTTTGTTCGGCCGACCTGCTCGCGCTCCGGCCGAACAAAAACTGTCAATCGCTTCGCGATTATAAAAACATCTTCCTATTTTCTACAATTAAGCGTTGTGGCAAAAGTAACTTTGAATTGTATCATAAGCTGAAATTAAACTGTTGCCCGCAGGGCATACAGTTTTTCCTCGGGCAGTGTCGCCCGAGGAAAAGATATTGTCTGTGTATGTCTGTGTGGGTCTGTGGCTAAATTAATTCTGAAAGTCAGCTTGTCTGGCAAAGTCACTAGTCGGATTTTTTGCCGGTCATGTGGCTGATGTCGACTTTTATGACCCATGTCTTGTCCAGGGCCTTATCGGAATACTCAAAAGCGCCATCCGCATATTGCGCCATAATAATATCAAGTGCCCGGCGTTTTTCATCCGGCTCCTCGATAAAGCCGGCCGTTCCATAGCCAATGACGCTGCGGTATCGCATTCCCCAATCACACGCGGCCTTACCGGGCTGAATATGCGTATCGGCTTCAAATTCAAAGCACACCTGATTGTTGCGTTTTAAGATCTCAATTTTGCGCCCTTCCGTCGCTGAATGAAAAAACAGACTGTTGTCTTTGTACCCGAAGCACAGCGGAACGATGTAGGCAATGCCTTCATCTACCAACCCCAGCCGGCAAACCTTTGTGCTGCAAATAATGGCATCGATTTCGCCTTTATCCCTTATCTCTTTTTCTTTCCTTCTCAAAATCTGGACCTCCCGCAAAAAAGATCACGTTAATCTGGGTAACCCCAGTTGGATAGGGCTGATGTGATTCTTACCACGAAGGACACGAGGATCTCAAAGGGAAAACGCAAAATTTTACTTTTTATCCTTTCGTGCCCTTCGTGATTATGGTTGCCTCACTTCGCTTTGTTGCATAACCACATTACTTTATAAAAAAAGAAAACGATCAAAGATTTTATGAAGATAAGGGAGTTGCGGAGGCAAGTTTGCGAGTCCGCCGAGCCGATTCCTCGGGTTGCATCTCGCTTTGACGTTCAAGCGCGGGTAGAACAGCAATAATGCCGGTAAAAAACCAGAAGGGTTCCATTATTCTCACGATTATGAAAGTATTGGCACCAATCGCATGAAACAGAAGACCGATGTATCCGGCTAAAAAGCCAATGGTAAGTCCTTTGAAGAGAGGTGTTTTTACCGCCTTCATGTGAGCAATCGCCATTTTTAAG
>JASFIG010000519.1:0-3135 GCA_050122795.1 Desulfobacterales bacterium | reverse complement strand
TGAACATCGGCCTCTGGCTTCTTGCTGCTGGCTACTGGCTGCTGATCAAATTAGATCGTTACTCGAAACGCGCAACCCGCAACACGCAACCATCAAACATAAAACCCAGAACCCAGAACCCAGAACCCAGAACGCTGAACCATTAGAGATTATTTTCCACTTCTTTGACAATCCGCTGCAGCACCTTTCCGGCTTTATCCTGGATGAGCACATCACACATATTATCGCAGGGGGTCTCCGACAGATTGACAATTGCCAGAAAGGCATTGTTCTGGCGGGCATACACCGGCATATGGGCAGCCGGCTGCACCAGCAGGGTGGAGCCCACCACCATAAAAAAGTCACAGCCCCGGGAAAGGGCAGCGGCGTTTTCAACTTCGCTGACGGGCATGGCCTGTCCGAATGAAATGGTATCCGGCTTTAAATAGCCGCCGCATTCACATTCCGGAGCCGCATCGCCGGATTGTAAACGCTTGCACGTGTCTGCGGTGGATGCGACCTTGCGGCAGCTCATGCAGCGAATGCGCCGGGTGTTGCCGTGCAGTTCGATTATATGATCCCCTGTAATGCCGGCCGCCTGATGAAGGCCATCCACATTCTGGGTGATGACCGCCTGCAACAGGCCCAATTGATGAAGTCTGGCAACAGCTGCGTGACCGGCATTGGGTTGTGCCTGCCGAATACCCTGATAGAGCGCTTGCCATCGCCGCCAGTATTCCACCCGGGATTCGCGCGAGCGCATAAATTCATCGAAATAGACCGGCCGGAATTTGTCCCAGATGCCGCCCTGGCTGCGATAATCCGGTATGCCGCTTTCAGTGGATATGCCGGCACCGGTAAAGATGATGTTTTTGCCTCGTTGCTTAATTTCTGCTGCGATCTGCTTAATTTTTTTATCCATGATGTTTCGTATTGCTTCCGGCTTCTGGCTGCTTGCTGCTGGCTGATTGAAAAATGAACTCGCGACGCGCAACACGGAATATAAAAAAAGTTAATTGGTTAAATAGTTGATTCGTTAATTCGTTGGCTGGATTGTGATCTTAACAAATTATTTGAAAAAAATCGGCTATAACGTGCCGCGGCATAGCAGAAAGTGACGTCGGGTCTGCTTGATTCTCCACAAAATGACGTACAAGTCTGCAGATAACTTTAAGCTTTCAGCTTTGAGCTTGCGCCACCGGCGCCCAACCCTGAACCCGGAACGCTGAACCTGAATCCTGACGGCCGCTGCCCGACTGTCAGGATTCTTTGAACTCCGAGACCAGTTGCTGCAGGGATGCCTTGGCATCGCCGAAGAGCATGCGGGTGTTGGGTTTGACAAAAAGCGGGTTGTCCACACCGGCAAAACCGGCTGCCATAGAGCGTTTTAAGACGATGACCGTTTTGGCCTGATCGACATTGATGACCGGCATGCCGTAGATCGGGCTGGATTCGATTTCCCTGGCGGCCGGATTGACCACGTCGTTGGCCCCGATGACCACACAAACATCAACACTATCCATAATAGGGTTGACATCGTCCATCTCTGCCAGTTGATCGTAAAGCACATTGGCTTCAGCCAGCAGGACATTCATGTGTCCCGGCATGCGGCCGGCGACCGGGTGAATGGCGTATCGCACCTCGGCACCGTTTTCTTCAAGAATATCGCCCAGCTCTTTTACGGCGTGCTGGGCCTGAGCCACCGCCATGCCATAGCCCGGAACAAACACGACCGAACGGGCGGCTTCCAGCACAAAATAGGCGTCTTCCGGGGAAATGGGGGACGGCTCACCCTGCATCTGTTCGGCACCGCTTTTGCGAACCGCAGCTTGCAACCCGCCAAAAAGAACATTGGCCAGGGAACGGTTCATGGCCTTGCACATAATACCGGTTAAAATCAAGCCGCTGGCACCCACCAGTGCCCCGGCGACGATGAGCACATTATTTAAAATGATAAAGCCGGCGGCACTGGCGGCTAGTCCAGAATAGCTGTTCAGCAGAGCAATGACCACCGGCATGTCGGCGCCGCCGATGGGAATGACACCCAATACACCCAAAAACAGCGCCAGGCAGATGATACCGATAAGAAGGGGGTAGGCAAGCGCGGCCGTCGGATTCCATGCAAACAGAACGCCGCAAACGACGATAGCGGCGATGATAGCCGCATTGATAGCTTTTTGGCCTTTAAAAAAAATGGGCCGGCCCGAAATGCGCTCGGCCAGTTTGCCGTATGCCACCACACTTCCTGAAAAAGCGACCCCTCCGATCAGCACTGCCAGAATAATCGCAAGGATAACAAAGCGGTTGCCATCCGGTGAGCTGTGATAGTTTTCCCAGCCCACCAGCAGGCTGGCCATTCCGCCAAAACCGTTCAGGATTGCCACCATCTGCGGCATGGATGTCATTTTAACGGTACGGGCGGCAATCACGCCGATCAGCGCACCAACAACCACACCGGCAATGACCAGCGAAAACGATAAACAGCACTCGAACAGGGCCGCCACGACGGCGACGAGCATACCCAGAGCGGATACCATGTTGCCCTGCCGGGCACGCTCCGGTCGGCCCAGCATCTTGATGCCGATAATAAAGAGCATCGATGCCAGGATATAGCCGAAATCAATCAGAACCGTGCTGTAATCCGTCATTTCTGCTCCTGGTCTTTGCGTTTAAACATCGCGAGCATGCGATTGGTCACCAGGTAACCGCCAACCACATTGATGGTCGCCAGAATGAGTGCGATGGTCCCTAGTATGCTGGCAACGGTATCTGCGCCGGTTCCGGCTGCCGTCAGCGCCCCGACGATGGTGATACCTGAAATGGCATTGGTCCCGGACATCAAGGGTGTATGCAATTGCGACGGCACCTTTGTAATCAGTTCCACCCCGAGAAAGATGGCCAGAATAAACACAAAGATGAGTAGACCGATCGACATCGTTTGTCTCCTTATAAATTTAACGGCACAATTAAGTTATCAATATTTCGGAAAAACAAATAAAGCAAAGCAGTATAAATAAATTCGAAACTCGAAAAAACGAAATTCGAAACAATCTCAAAAACCAAATGACCTAAATTCAAAAAGGTTTTGATAATTTGAATTTAGCATTTCGGTTTTGTTTCGGATTTAGAGATTCGGATTTCGGATTTTGCTGACAC
>JASFIG010000518.1:0-3156 GCA_050122795.1 Desulfobacterales bacterium | reverse complement strand
TAAAGCAAAGTATAGTCCTGTTTAAATTTGAAACGCTCATTTTAGATGAAAATAATGGGAGGTTATATATGCCGCAGAAAAATTTGCTGTCCGGGTTTTCTTTTTTTTCAGATGTTGAACCTGAGACATTGGAAGCCATTGCCCGAAAAGGCGAAATCTTAGAGTTTAAAGCGCAGGATATCATTTTTAAAGTAGACGAGCCGGCAACGCATTTTTACGGGCTTCTGGAAGGCGAAATCGATCTGATTCTTATTTTCAAGGACAAGGTTTTAAAAACAGACATCGAATACGAAGAAGCCATCCAGGCGACCATAGTCGATGAAGAAAAAGAGATCATCGTCGATAAGGTTGCCGCCGGCCAGGTTTTCGGGTGGGCTTCAATTGCAGGCCCATCGAAGCGCACCGTCACCGCCGAATGTTCCCAAGCATGCCGCGTTGTTGCCATACCGGCCGATGACCTGAAAGCCATGTTTGCAAAGGACCACACCCTGGGCTACACCATCATGAATCGGCTGTGTGACATTATTGCCGGACGCCTTCGCAACCGAACCGCTAAATTGATCGAGGCGTGGGGGGAGGCCTTCGACATCGGCTCTATTTAGAACTGACTTCAGCTACCCATCTAAAATTATTTGGTCTCCGGTCTTCACTGAGTTCTTCATTCTGGCTTTTAAGGAGATAGACCTTACACCGATCGGTGCCATTTGAGCGCATCGTTTTGTTCAAAAGGAACTGGATTCTAGCGGTTAACGGGCTCAACCTGTAAACAATTTTGCACGATGTGCGAAATATGAATGTCTGGGATTAAACCCTTGAAGAAATAGGAGGGACACCATGAAAGCATTGTACTTTGAAGAACATGGTGAGCTGGAAGTCATTCAATATGGGGATGTGCCGGAACCCCAAGCCGGCCCCGGGCAGGTTAAGGTGCGGGTGCGGGCCACGGCTTTAAATTATCTGGACATCTGGGTCCGGCGCGGCTGGCCCGGGTTAAAGCTGGAAATGCCCCACTGGTGCGGTGCCGATGTGGCCGGTGAGGTGGCTGAGCTCGGGGATGGTGTCACCGAATGGCACGTGGGACAACGGGTTGTGGGAGATCCGGGAATTAATTTATTTGAAGACGAATTTACCGCCCGGGGTGAAGATTGCCTGAGTCCGGGCTATCATGTACTTGGTGAGCATCAGCGCGGCGGTGCCGCTGAATACGCGGTCCTGCCGGCCAAAGGCCTGGCGGCCATGCCGGATGATGTGGATTACCCGGAGGCGGCCGCACCGCTGTTGGTGACCCTTACTGCCTGGCGCATGCTCATCCATCGGGCAGGGCTGCGGGCCGGTGAATCCGTGCTGGTGGTCGGCTCAGGGGGAGGGGTTAACAGCATGTCCATCCAGCTTGCCAAACTTGCCGGGGCGTTTGTCTATGCGGTCGCCGGCAATGATCGCAAAGCGCAGCTGGCAAAGGAGCTCGGCGCCGATGTGGTGCTGGATCGCTCCCAGGTCAACTGGGGCAAAGAGATCTATAAATTGACCGAAAAGCGCGGTGTCGATGTGGTGGTTGATAATGTGGGCAAGGCCACGCTGACGACCAGCATGCAGGCGCTGGCACGCGGAGGGCGCGTCGTCATTGTGGGCAACACCAGCGGGCCCCAGAGCGAAATCGATATCCGTTATATTTTCGGCAAGCAGATCAGCCTGATTGGCAGCACCATGGGCAGCCATCGGGATTTTAAAGATGTGGTGGGCATGCTCTGGGCCGGCAAAGTCAAACCCGTGATCGATAGCGTGATGCCATTAAGCGAGGGGCGCGCTGCATACGAAAAAATGGAAAGAGGGGAATTGCTGGGGAAGGTTGTTTTAACGCCTTAAATGGTTGAGGGGTCGGGGAGTTTTTCTTAAATTGACCGCGGAATGAAATATCAGCGACTTCAGCGTGCAAACTCATGGTTAAGGGAGTGTAGCGAAAGAACAGAATCCAAATATAAAATAATGGGTTAGACGTAAAATCGAATTTGCGCCCTTCCGTGGCTTTGGGGCTATTGCTGTTCTTTCGCAACGCTCCCTTAACCCTTCAGACAGTGCACGATTTCGCTGCTGATAATTCATTCCGCCATTATCATGGATTAGATGGAAAAACTCCCCGACCCTTTAAATGGTTACATATAAAACAGGTGCTGATTTTGACTTTTGCGGTTTTTCCTCACAGTCCGTTGTCAGTGGTCCGTTGTTTGTTGTTGATAAAAGCTGCGGAAGAACCGCATAGCAGTTTGCCTATTGTCTGCCACGGACAACTAACGACGGACTACTGACCCTACGTGTATTGCTTCATGAGTTCCCGGAAGATGACCAGCTTTTGAACATCCTGGGTGCCCTCACCCAAAGACGATGCCCAGGCGTCCATGGGGAATTTGTGGATGGGGTGCTCTCGGATGACCGAAGCGGCGCCGAAAATATCCGCAGCCCAGGTGGTAACATTGCGGGTGACCTCCACCGCCAGATACTTTGCCAGCGAAGATTCCTGCCTGAAATTTTCATTGCGGTCCATTTTCCAGCAAGCCTTCCAGAGCATCAGCCGGGCCGCCTCAATTTTTGCATAAAAATCGGCTGCTTCAAATGCTTTTGCTTGAAATTCCGTAATCGGCTGACCGAAAATCTTGCGCTTTTTGGCATGTGCCAGAGCGAGCTCAAAGGCACCGTCTGCCGTTCCCAGCGTCATGGCGGCAACGGGGACCCGGCTGTAGGTGAACACCGTCAAAACCTGCTGAAGCCCACGGCCCTGGCGGCCGAGGAGATGTGCTGCCGGGACAAATACATTATTGAATTGAAGGCGGGTCAAATCTGATGGAATCCAGACCTGCTTGTTAAGCTTCTTTCTCTGAACACCCTCGGCATTCAGATCCACCAGATACATGGAGATTCGGTTGTTTCTTGAAGCCCGAGGATCTGAGACCGCCGTTATCACTGCCAGATCACTGATGGTGCCGTTGGAGACATAAGCCTTGGTGCCGTTGAGCAGCCAGCCGTCTTTGACTTTACGGGCGGTCATTTCGATACCGGCAGAGTCGCTACCGGCCAGGCGCTCGGTGTTGCCGACGCACATCAATGTTTTCCCTTTTGCAGCGGATTCTCCATAGCGTGACTTCAGATCTTCAGAGCCATACA
>JASFIG010000517.1:0-3159 GCA_050122795.1 Desulfobacterales bacterium | reverse complement strand
AATTTCAAAACCTTTTGATTATCTCAATGAATCGGTAGTTGACCGATATTTGGTTTTTGATGTGATATCCCAAATTTTCCAACAAACAAATTTCAGCTTGTTAAACCCAATCTACAACCCCGCAAATTATGTAATTCACAACAAAACTTAAAAAATTTTAGATCCTTCTAAATTTTAACCTCAGGCACGACATGTAAACTCTGATAACGTCTACAGCAACCGCAATATATGGGGATCGATCTGAATTTTGGGAAAAATAGATTAAGGATAAGAAGCTCATTATGGTTCCTCACAGGTTGGGTGGGGAGATGGAATTATTTCCAATCTCAGAAACAACATTTTCTGGAAATTTAGAAAATATTGGCAATATTGAAGTCGGATTTTCAAAGAATGATAATGGATCATTGGATGACATGACAATGCGTATCGGATTCACTCACTTGTTATTCGATAAAATCAAATAACGTCTGTGACACTGCATATGGTGGAGCATAGATTCAAGACAAGGTGGAGATTTCTGGCATAAGTCATTTTGGAGCCGGTGGTGACATCTCCTACTCATCGCAGATGAGATTCAATTGCAGATATCATGCTTAAGTATTACCATGCAAATACCGCCCAGCAGCCGAACACCGATCTGGAAGTTACCGACAAATACAGCGGCAAGGTGGTGACCCGAGTGGCACTGGCCGACTCGGACGCTATCGACAAGGCGATTGGCGCAGCCGCAGAGTCCGCCGGCAGGATGAAGAGACTGGCACCCTATGAGCGACAGCAAATTCTTTATCATTGCGTCAGACGTTTCAAAGAGCGCCGAGAAGAATTGGCCCTGGCGTTGTGCATCGAAGCCGGCAAGCCGATCAAGGACAGCCGCGGTGAAGTGACCCGATTGATCGATACGTTTCGTATTGCAGCCGAGGAAGCAGTGCGTATCGACGGTCAAATACCGAACCTCGAAATATCCGAGCGGGCCCGGGGATACCGGGGAATGGTCAAGCGAGTGCCGATTGGCCCGTGTTCGTTTATCTCGCCCTTTAATTTCCCGCTGAACCTTGCCGCCCATAAAGTGGCCCCGGCCATCGCAGCCGGCTGCTCTTTTGTGCTAAAGCCTGCCAGTCGGACCCCGATAGGTGCTCTTCTGATTGGAGAAATCCTCTCGGAAACCGATCTGCCGACGGGTGCCTTCTCGATTCTACCGTGCCACCGGAGCGGTGCTGATCTGTTCACAACCGACAAGAGACTCAAACTGCTTAGTTTCACCGGCTCGCCTGAGGTGGGCTGGCATTTGAAATCAATGGCCGGTAAAAAAAAGGTGATACTCGAGCTGGGCGGCAATGCGGCCTGCATCATCGATGCCGATGCTGATTTGGCAGACGCCGTCGATCGCCTGATAACAGGCGCGTTTTATCAGTCAGGCCAGAGCTGCATCAGCGTTCAGCGAATTTTCGCCCACGAGACTGTCTATTCTCAACTGCGCGAAATGCTGACAAAAAAAACGAAGGCCCTTAAGATGGGTGATCCAAAAGAGGAAGACACCTTTATCGGACCCCTCATCTCAGAAGAAGAAGCCCAAAGGCTCGGGGAATGGATAGGCCAGGCTATCGACGCAGGGGGTAAACGGCTGTGCGGCGGCGAAAGAAATGGCGCGTTGCTCGAGGCGACACTTCTCGAGAACGTTCCGGCAGACCAGCCTATCTGCCGCGAGGAAGCATTCGGGCCGGTGGCCGTACTCTCGCCGTTCAGTGATTTCGATGAAGCTCTCAAAATGGTAAACGACAGCGCATACGGCCTGCAGGCCGGGGTTTTCACCCACGATATCGGCAAAGCGATGCAGGCATGGGATGAGCTGGTAGTCGGCGGGGTAGTGATCAACGACGTGCCCTCATGGCGGGTGGACAATATGCCCTACGGCGGGGTTAAGGACAGCGGATTCGGTCGGGAGGGGATCCGGTATGCCATCGAGGACATGTCTGAGTTGAGACTTCTCGTCATTCGTGAAAAAAGCGCTGCAACTTAAACCATACTGCAAGAACTCAAGATTGCCTGAAATATAGAATGACAGTTAATTGAGAGGACGGCTTCTTAGACGGCTTTTAATTCCCTTTAATTTATTTTAACGGTCGAAAAAGGTAATAAAATCAGGCGGAATACGCTCTCACCTGGCCCCTCACGCCGGTAACGGGGGTTCGAATCCCCCTGGGATCACCAAATGATAACGAGGGGTTAACCACTATGTTGGTTGACCTCTTTTACTTTTGGGGTATGGTGTTGGGGTATTTTTTTCTGTGAAAGCAAGTCAAGAGTGCTTTAGAGGGCTTGATTTTAATTCCGACATAATCCAGCAAATTATATGACTTTTTATCGAAAGAACAATCCTGTAAATATATATAACTATTTATATTGGTTGTAATTTTTATTGAAACTTAAATTCACATTTGCTATATATTTCTGATTTTATCACTATTTAATCGATTCAAGGTTTCAATCCTTTTTCGGATCCACAAATAGATGGTATAAATCATTTCTGAATCCCCCTGCTTAATTTGAAAAATCCATTTTTTAATTTAAACAATGAACACATGTCCAAGATGTAAATTGCCGCAGAAAGGAACGCATAGATGCCAATATTGTGGTTATGTTTTTTCAAAAAATAATAAGTATTTTGAAACAATCAGAACCAAGTTGAAAAATATTTTTGGTGCGCTTAGCAATAAACCAATGTTTGCTAATAAGAAGCCGAAAATGACAGATCATAGCGGTACCCGTTCAGGATCTGATAGGCGAAAATATAAATATTTGCATTATTATCCAGAAAGAAGATCGGGTAGAGACCGCAGGAAAAAGATAGACCGGAGGGGGCTAGTCGCAAGAAAATAAATGAACGAACGCAGAATTAGTCTAAACCATGGAGAACCATTCCCCAGAAGATGCAAGGGCATATTCAGAAAATAATATTAGATCCCAAGCGTTTTGAAAGATCTGCATAAAACCTGCAATTTCTCCAACATCTAAGCTAAATTGCCCGATCATAAAAATATGTGATATTAGATTACGATATATGGTATGTTTCGGTTTTCAGCATAATCTCAATTAATCACTGGCCGACACCAACGTTGTTAACTGGCAGGTAACCGCACTTTTTTGAAAATTTACATTCTG
>JASFIG010000516.1:0-3167 GCA_050122795.1 Desulfobacterales bacterium | reverse complement strand
AGCGCGTTCACCTTGGGCATCCCCCGACAGGTTAAAGGCCCATGCGACCAGCGCCGGGGAGCTGGCAGCCATGAGGGTGCCGGCGATAAGAAATCCGTCGCGCATGCCAAAAAGCGAGGTGCGTTCGTGATAGTCGAAGGTGATTTCAGGTCCCAACGATTCATAGGGGACGGTTACGGCAGTCCAGAATAGAAACAACGCATAAATACAGATGCCAAACCACCAGGTTTCAAAATCGGCAGAAGCCTGCGGGGGACTAAACAGTAAATACATGCTCAACACGACAAACAGCGATCCGATGGCAATATAAGGCCGGCGCCTGCCAAATCGGGTTCGGGTGCGATCCGAAATGTAACCGATGGCAGGATCGGTAACGGCATCAAATATGCGCACGCTGAACAATAGGGTGCCCAAGACAGCAATATTAATCCCGACAACATCGGTATAAAATTTGGGGATATAAACGTAAACCGGTATGCCGACGACTGCCAGCGCCAGGGCGGGAGCCGAGTAGGCTATCTTTTGGCTGAGGGCAATATGCTCGGTGCGTCGCGATTTCACGATAAATCCAGAAGGTCTTTTTTTGCAAAAACCATCACCCGCAAAAGTCCGGTACCTCTTAATTCCAGAGAGGTGTCGGCTGTCATATAGCGCTCATCAAAATTGATGCCTTCAACCTCTGCCGCTTCAGCCCGGGGCAGGCATGTGAGATTTACACACAGCAAAACAAATGCAAGTGCAGCAAAATATTTCTTTGCGATCATTGTTCCGTCCTTCAGCTAAGGTTAAATCCAGTAACGTTGTGCTTTGAGCGCGTTATTTAATGGACGCGACTTGTGGCATGCGCTTAATGTGAAACCTAATACCGATCACCGTAATGGCAAGTGGGATACAAATCACATGGTATGTTACGACTTTGGGTATCGGGCAAATGAAAAGACAGGCAGCGTCTGAGGAAACGCTGAGGCAGACCGGCACCGTTTTATTTTGCCTGCTGCGGGACTTCCCGCAGGTTGCCGAGATCGTAGCCCTCTTCCCTGAGAAAATCTAAAATGCGATTGTAGTCATCTTCGGGGATGACCGGCTTGCGGGCCATGATCCAAACGTAGTCTCTCTTGGTGCGGCCGATGACGGTTTGCGAATAATCTTCGGTTAGATAGATGATTCGATACTCAGCTTTAAATGGCCAAAAAAACTGCATCCCCCAGACGGCATTGGATTGGCTGTCCTGTATGAATCCTCGCGGACGGTAGACCTTGCGCGGGCCCTCAAACGACCCTTTGTTAAAGGAAAAAGTCGTTTCGATGGTCCCATCTTCAGCCAAATGGTAGGACTCAATTGCATTGTATGCGTCTTTTTCAATAAACGTTGGAATACTGGCAATGACGTACCAGTCGCCCATGAATTTTTCAATATTCACTGAGTCCACGGTATGTATCGGTGGTCCGCTCTTACAGGCCGTTATCGAGATAGCGAGCATCGACACAAATGTTATCATAAAAAACCGCATTACTTTTGCTCCGGGAAAATTTACAGCCAGCTAAGCAGGTTGATCGCTAACATCCCGCTGTATGGCCAGATAGTGAGTGATTTGATCCTTATCATTGCGGATCGGGACAATCTTCCATTCCATCATAAATTCGGAACCATCACGGCGATAGTTAATGGCCTTGCCATGAAACAGCCTGCCGGCCTCAATGTCGGCATTCAGCTGTTTTATCACTTTTTTATCCGTGTTAGGCCCCTGCAAAATCGCGGGCGACTTACCCATGACTTCATGTGGCCCGTAACCGGTCAGTTCGCAAAATGCCGAGTTTACATAGACAATCGGATAGCCCTTGCCGGCTTCGGTGAGGACAATGGAGTTAAACGACTCCTCCATTGATGCTTCGAGCAGGCGCTTCATGATAAATTTGAAATTTTCATCATGCTCGAAAATATCGAAGACATATTTTTTGATCTCCATCAGAATAAAGTCCCTTTCGAATGAATAAGGTTATCAGCCTGTAAATGCTACACAAAAGTCAACGTAATCATCTGCGGCAAAACATCAAGAAAAAAGTGCCGATTGGCGGCTGACGACTGTCCTCAGAATGAGATGCAAAAGGCTTTTAAACCTAAAAAAGAGCGGACGTCAGCACAAATAATCCAGCCTAAGTAAAAATAAGATTATGAAAATTTAGAAATTTTTGATATAAAAATATAATAACGAATCAAACACTTATCGACTGTACCGCTTATGGAAATCATGCGAACGGGGTTTCGATCATCGATTGGCCTTATTTTTTTGCTGGGATTTGTGCTGTCAGCCTGTGTTGCCGATCAGCAACAGCTGAAGAATCAAAATACGCTTCTGCAGGATGAGCTCAAGCATTTTCAGCTGCAGCTGTATGAGGCTGAACAGCGAATTCAAAGCCAGAATGCGGAAATTGTGCGCCTGCAGCAGGCCGAAACCGCATGCAGCCAGAACCTGGCAGACCTGAAAGCCGAAAACGCTTCCCTCAAAAATATCAAGTTAAAGCAAAGCCAGGAGGTGGAGCGGCTAAACAGTGCCCTTCGAAAAAACAAATCCGTTATCAAACTCCAGAATAAAGTCATCGGGCTGCTGGATGATACCAAAAAGACCATTGCCACCAGCCTCAAAGATGAGATTGCCGCCCAGCAGATCGAACTCGTCGAGACGGCGGATACCCTTAGAGTGGTTTTCGTTGATAAGATCTTGTTTGATTCGGGTAGCGTGAAGATAAATAAAAGGGGCAAAGCGTCGCTGCTGGCGTTTGCCGAATCCATTCGGCAACAAAATGATCAATACGTCCTGGTCGAAGGTCATACGGATAATATGCCGCTGGGCCCATCCTTGAAAAAACGATTTCCCAGCAACTGGGAATTATCGGTTGCCCGGGCTGCGGCGGTGGCAAGGTTTCTTCACAAAGAGGGGCGACTGCAGCCCAAACGATTGTCCGCTCGGGGATACAGTTTCTATCATCCGGTGACTACCAATAGGACGATAGAAGGGAGACGCCAGAATCGCCGGATTGAAATCATCCTGAGCCCACTGCAGAATACCCCTTAAGTTGAAAAGTAACGGTTGCAAAAATCTTAAGCAGTACCGGCTCGCGGCTAACGCTCGCCTACGAATAGTCTATGGGCGTTGAAAATAGACCCCA
>JASFIG010000515.1:0-3189 GCA_050122795.1 Desulfobacterales bacterium | reverse complement strand
GCATTTATAAAAACAAAATCGGCTCATTGCCTGCGGTGCACAGCATTGCAGACGACTTTCTGGGTGCCAGTTACTACCCCGCTGGCGTGCTGGACGCCGCTGTCAAAATGGGCGTCTATCCGATGATGCGATACTTTCCGCGAATGGACTGGAAACGTATCAGCAATGGCGATTATGATCGTCACCTTCAACGCTTTTCACAGCAAGTCAGGCAGGCAGGCCTGCCCGCTTTTTTCACACCCTTTCCCGGTGCGGGGCATTATGCCGGTGATCATCCCTGGAAGGATTGGAATCCGGAATACTTTATACCGGCCTGGGACCGCATGTATACCATCTTTGAGCAGCAGGGCGCCAACCGCTATCTGGTTTGGGGGCTGCATTTAGCCAGCAGATCAACCGGCTTTGTGCGCAAGCGACAATATTTTCAGGTGCCGCCCGAACAGGTCAACTGGGTCGGTGTCTCCATCTGGAATCAAACCATCAACCGCAGCGAGCCTTTTATAAAGTTGCTGGGTGATGACTACGCCGAATTGACGGCCCTTTATCAGACCAAGCCTTTCGCCATCTGGGAATTGGCAGACCGTCACCGGGGATCGGATTGGTTCTATCGATATTCCAGCAAATGGTTTCAGCGCGCCTATGCGGCGATCGAATCTCTTCCAGTTTGCAAGCTGGTCGTTTTTTTTGATTTCCGTTGGTTAAATCAGGAACTGGAAAATCAGTTGTTAAAAAAAAGAAACGTCGCCATGATTCAAACGGTCGCAAAAGGCGGATATTTTTTATCAGGCGGCAAAAACATACCCCTGAAGTGATATGCCAAATGAAACCGGTTACAAACTGACTTTCAAGGCGCTCATTGCAATATAAAGGGAATGCGCCCTCAAAGGGGCTAAGGGCAATATAGCTCTTTTTTTGCGTGGCAGATAGGTTCGGCGCTCATGGTTCGGGGGACGTTTTCTTGATGGTTTGGGTTTCTGCGGGCGGAAACGGCTTCAGAACGAAGTCCTTTGAAGCCCGATGCGGTGACAGGCTTCAACCAACTCTTTTTTACCGATAAATTGATGCAGGTGCTGGTTGAACTTATGGAGTAATTTTGGTGTCTTGCCACCGAATGTATGGCTGCGAATAAAGCTTTTGAGCCGATTTTGCTGACTGGGCATCAAATCAATGAATTGAACACCAAAAACGTGTTGAAAGGGCCTGTTTACGTCACGTGAGAGATTACGGTGAGGCAAGAGAAGCTGGTAAGGCAATCGATCCATGTAGAAGTGGCAATCGTCTGTAAGGATCTCCAGGCGCGAAACAGCGCTTGAGCCGTCAGCATTCATGTTTATTGCGTTGACACCGATCCCTATCCCGCCCAGGCTGATATTGACGATCGGTATCAGCTTATCAGGTATACAATTTAAGAATGCAAAAGCATTGCTTCGCACGCCAAAACGCGGATTTTTTCTTCTCTCAGTGGCCATTTTGGATCGGATGCTAGATGTTTTTTAAAAATACCCTTCTTTCTAAAACTTAATACCACAAAGTGGCATGTCAACGGCCTTGTGTATGAACAATTCTTTGAATCGCTAATACACTGCATCTATTATAGAAAACGTAAAAGGCTTTTCGGGTGGGCTCGCTTGAGACGATCGTAGATGCAGCAAAGCGGATAGAGCATCAGTAAAACAGCCAAAGTCGCCAGGCCGGTTTCAACCAAACCGCCGGCCCGATGTAATTTCAGCGCCCAGGCAGCCACCATCAGCAGATGGACATGCAGGATGTAAAAGAAAAGCGGCGTGCGGCCGAAAACCTGTAAGGGATTGGCCGCAGATGGTTTGCGCTTCCGATACCAGGCGAACAAAACCACTAACGTCAGAAACATGATACCCAGTTCAAGGGCTGCGAAAGACAGACCGGGCGGATATTTACTCACATGCAGCCACTGCGGGATGGAATGGTCATAACGATACAACCACATGTTACCGAATTGGTTAAGACCGCGAATGATCAAAAACGCGATCAAAGAGAAAACAGCGACCATTGAAAAAATACGAACCGGAGCAAAATCACCTTTTGCCAGCATATACCGACCACATACCCAGCCCAGCAGCATGTAAGCCAACCAGGGCAATAATGGATAAAGAACATAGACCCCTTTTGTAACCAGCCCTCCAGTGACAAGAAAGATGCCAATCAGTCCCGCTCTTTGATCAACACCGATCCAAACCGCCAATCCTTCACCGAAAAAAAGAAGACCCAGACCAATGGCAAGCAGGCTGCGCATTCCGAGTCTGCGAAGCGGAATCATCATACAAATGCTGCCGCCAATGGCATACAATACCTGCAAAACGGTTCCTTCACCAAAACCAAAACGCATCCAGAGGGGATCCAGCAACATTATGAAAATCCCGCGTTTGACCATATCGCCGTCAATGGTACGCTGCGGTTCACCACGGGCCAGCCGTCTGGCTACGCTCAACGCCAGCACAAGTCCGGCCAGAAATAAAAACGTGGGTGCACACAGATGTGTCACCCAGCGCACGAAAAACTGAACCGCCGGGATTTCAGCGCCTGCGGGATACCAGATAAAAGAATCTTTGGCATATCGGCCGGCATTGAAAGCATGCGAAGCATGGTCCATTGCCATAAGTACCATGACAATGCCACGCATGGTATCGATGGCCGGCAGGCGAGGTATCCGGTCGGCCGTTGGCAGAATATTCTGAGATTCGGTCATTATTTTTTGTTGGAAATATAACCAAGGTTTTGCAGGTATTTTTGAATTTCGCGTTGAATTGTGCGTTGAATTTCTTGGTCCAGCGAAGCCATCCTGACACCCGGATAGCGTTTAACAACAGCCTGTTGATTGTATAAGGATTCAACCGCAAGGCTATCGGGTACAAATTTTCCGTCCCGGACATTAAATTCAAACTTTACCCGTACAGGAATGCCCACGCTCTCAAAACCCATGTCCAGAATATGGTAAAAAATCTTTTTTTCAACGACCCAAACCATTGTTTATTTATCAATTAAGATAAAGCTATCTAACGGACTGTAAAGAATAGCAAATTATTACCCCGAATGAAGAGGATTTAATTATTTGGCATGATAATGGCATATAAGATATTGGCCCATGGAAACCAGATTTGGATCAGTTTAGGCTTTTTGCAGCGCAAAAAGCCATTTTGACCATTATTTTGT
>JASFIG010000514.1:0-3194 GCA_050122795.1 Desulfobacterales bacterium | reverse complement strand
TGAGCCCGTAACCGTCCAATCCAACCATTTTTTTGGGGTTGTTGGTCATGAGCCTCATGTGGCGCACACCCAGATCAACCAGGATTTGAGCCCCGATACCGTAATTACGCATGTCGGGTTGAAAGCCGAGTTTTTCGTTGGCCTCAACCGTATCCAGCCCTTCGTCCTGGAGGGCATAGGCCCGCAGCTTATTAACCAGGCCGATACCGCGGCCCTCCTGTCGAATATAAAGCAGAACACCGCAATTTTCCTCTTCAATCATTTTCATGGCCCGGTGCAGCTGAGGCCCGCAATCGCATCGCAGGGAGCCGAAAATATCTCCGGTCAGGCACTCGGAATGCACTCTTACCAGTGCCGGCTTTTGGGGATCAATCTCGCCTTTGACCATTGCGATGTGTAACAGCTTATCAATGTCGTTTTCATATACGACTGCTTTGAATTCGCCCCCCACCGATGTCGGGATGACGGTTTCTGCCGATCGCCGCACAAAGGATTCGGTCCGCATGCGGTATTCAATTAAGTCCTCAATGGTACAGATGCCGATCCCGTGCTTTTCGCTGAACTTTTCCAGCGCCGGCATACGCGCCATCGTGCCGTCCTCATCCATGATCTCACAAATCACACCCGCTGAAGTCAAGCCGGCCAGACGAGCAAGATCGACCGAGCCCTCCGTTTGCCCGGCCCGCACGATGACACCCCCGGCCTTGGCTCTGAGTGGAAAGATATGACCCGGTCGCACCAGGTCCCGTGGCTGGCAATCATCGGCGACAGCTGTTAAAATGGTAGTGGCACGGTCATGGGCCGATATGCCGGTACTCACCCCGCAGCGCGCTTCAATCGAAACGGTGAAGCCGGTTCCGAATGAAGACTGATTGTTGTCAACCATCGGCGGCAAATCAAGCGCATCGCATTTCTCAGGGGTCATGGCCAGACAAATCAGACCCCGACCGTATTTGGCCATAAAATTGATGGCTTCCGGCGTCACCCTCTCGGCCGCCATGCATAGATCGCCCTCATTTTCACGATCTTCATCATCGACCAGGATGACCATCTTGCCGTCTTTGATATCTTGAATGGCCTCCTCTATTGTTAGATGTGACATTTGAAAATGATCTCCTAAAACGGTTTTTTCGGGCTACTGCTTAATTTGTAGCAATTTCAAGCTTGCTGAAATGATTTTAATAAATCATCATGGAATACCGGAGGGCTGTAAGGCAGCGCTTTACCAATATTCCAGTACTCCACTTCTTAATTACTCCACTTCTCCAATATTGCAATAGAATCTTACAAATATCCCGATTTGGCTAATAATTGCATATCAACGCCGGAAGGCGCAACCGATTGTTCGCCTTCCCGGCCTTTTTTTCCCCGGGTAAATCGTTCGACATATTTGCCGATCATATCGGTTTCAATGTTAACGGCATCCCCTTTTTGTTTCATTCCGATGGTTGTTATGCTGGCCGTATGCGGGATAATGCTCACCGTAAAACTGCTGGTATCGCAGGTGTTGATGGTTAAACTGATTCCATCTACGGCAACCGAGCCCTTGCGAATCATGTAACGCGTAAGCGTTTCCGGCACGGCGATTGTCACCACAATAGCGTTTGCGCGTTTCTCAAGCTGCTGAATAAGGCCGACACCATCAACATGTCCTGAAACCAGGTGCCCATCAATGCGATCGGACAACCGCATGGCGCGCTCAAGATTTAAACGGTCGCCGCGCCTGCCTTTATCAAACGTAGACGTTGCCAGCGTCTCAGGGGACAGGTCCACTTCAAATTGTTTCGCACGAATTTTGATAACCGTCAGACAGGCACCGTTGACCGCAATACTGTCACCCAGTTTGGTTTCATCAAGCGCAAAATCCGCCTCAACGGTAAGCCGCTTTCCCTGACCGGCAGGCCGGATGGCGCTGATGGTCCCCAGGCCTTCAATTATTCCGGTAAACATATCGATGCCCGTTGTCTGCTGTTGGTTGAATTATGTTCCTTCGCTTCACTCCCTTGACAATGACTTTGCAGGCTGAAATCGCTTAAATTTGGGTGTGCTGAATCGGGGGCGAAGCACTCGATTTCACCGCGTCGTTTTCAACGTTTGGGGCACTCCGTGCCCCCGTCTTTTCCCGCCCATGGCGGTAAGATGCAACCCACCCGCTGTGCGTGTGGTCGTTGACTCATTGCGCGATCGATTAAAAAAGCCTGACCGGCCGCTCAATTGATGGAGCGAATGGTCAGCCGATTACGACCAGAAACTTTCATAATATAATAATTATCTTGCAACTTACAACTGACAACTGTCCGCGGGCAGTTATCGAATATAGCCTTCAATCATTACATCTTCGGCAAATCGCTGAACGCGAATATGCTTGAGTTGAATGCTGTCTTTCATCAGGGCCGGGCCCGATCCCCTGCAAACGGGCATGCCGTCATCGCCACCTAAGATCTTGGGCGCATAAAAAAAGAGGACTTTATCGACGATATCACTGTTTAATGCCGAAGCCAAAACGGTGCTACCGCCTTCAATCAGGAGGCTGGTAATACCCTCCGAACCCAGCCGGTTGATCAGCGACTTCAGATCGAGGCGACCCTTTTTGAGGGGCTGCTCAATGATCCGCACCCCCTCTCGTTGCAGCTGTTTTCTTTTTTTTCTGGCAGCCTTTTTGCCGGCGATCAAAATGGTATCCGCTTCAGAGTCGAGGGCCAATATTCGGGCACCCGGAGAAATTGAAAGGTCCGTATCAAGGACGATTCGAATCGGATCGGCAGCTTTTTGGGTGCCCAGACGCGCGGTCAAACGCGGATTGTCTGCCCGGACTGTGCCGATCCCAACCAAAATGGCATCAACCGCGTGCCGCAACCGATGGACAAATCGGCGGGCCTTCTCTCCGGTCACCCACCGGGAATCACCGGTGCGGGTGGCAATGCGCCCATCCAGGGTGGCAGCGCATTTTAAAATCACAAACGGGCGGCCGGTGCTAACATATTTAACGAAGGCCTCGTTGAGTCTGGTGGCCTGTTTTTCGCAAACACCCGAGAGCACATCGACGCCGTTCTGTCGCAGAAACGCAGCACCGCCCCCGGCTTTGGTATGCGGATCGGCCATTGCCATAATGACCCGCCGAATGCCGGCCTGTACGATTCTGCGTGTGCAGGGCGGTGTCCGGCCGGTATGGTTACAGGGTTCCAGATTGACGT
>JASFIG010000513.1:0-3195 GCA_050122795.1 Desulfobacterales bacterium | reverse complement strand
CAAGCAGATTATCCACCCAATGGGTCAGTGCTTTGGTATCCATATCGCTTTTTGACCGGCGGTACACATAGCCTTCAAACGCACCGGCGGAAGCGGCAAATTCATAGATTTGTAAATATTGATGCATCACCCACCCCGTCAAAATTACGTGCTGAAATTTTGCCCCATCTTGGCGCTGCTGATGGGCCGGCACAAGGCAAACGGCCTACGGCTTAAGGGTTTGGAAAAGACTGTATTGAACAAAATCGGCTTGATCCATTGTCCTGAGCCTTACGCCTTGCGCCTTATGCCTTCTTTAATTTAATTCTGATTTCGTTCTCGCGTGCGTCAATACGGTAATCTTTGAAATCGGTTTTGGCGATTATTGCCATGGCCTCTTCACGCGTATAAGTTTTAATGGGTTTGTGCAAGCCCGACAGCTGAAAAAGCTTCAAAAAAAATCGTTCCCGCAAATTAAGTGATGCCTTCCATTTCTTGCGGTCCACCGCTCCACTCACCCGGGCCGGATCAAAAACCCAGGCTTCTCCGCTTGCTTTCAAGACCCGGTACATTTCCTGGATAACCTTTACCGGATCCTTGAGTGCATGCAGCATACCGGTGCTGATCACCATATCAAAGGAGGCGTCTTCAAATTCAATGCGGCCGGCATCGCCGAGTTGAAACGTCAATCGATCAGACAGGCCCGCTTTGGCTGCATTTGAGCGTGCCATATCCAATAACTTACGGCTTAAATCAATCCCGATGATACGGACGCTTGCAGATCTTTTGGCAATTTCTATCGGCAGATAGCCGGGGCCGGTACCAATATCCAGAATCTCATCACCCGGGAGATGGGCAACGATTTCATCAGCCACATGGCTGTAATAGCTGTCAATGACCATGCGGGTGCCTTTTTCATAGGCCGACGCCAGAACACCCGGTATGCGTTCGATTTTAAGCCATTGTCTCATTATAAAATTTCATATTGTTAGATAAGCGCCGTTTGTGAATATTGTGATTGTCTAAAATTAAAACAGCGATAAGAAATTAAGTCAAACAATTTGCAGTTTACAGTTGAGGCCATATTATGTATTTGAATATTGCACGAAAATTATTGCGAAGTTGAGATTGCCTCAAAATATAGAAACGATAAAAAAAGGAGGTCTGCGACTATGAGCAATGAAAACAATGTATTCTACTGGTTGCCGTGTTCAGTTGTATTCGTCAGTACGGCCCATGATGACAAAAAAGATATCATGACCGCTACGGCCATGTTCGTATCGGAGAAAGAGCCATTGCTGGTGATCAGCGTCGCAAAAGATCACCTGACCGAGAAACTCATCACGCAATCCGGCAAATTTACGCTGGTCATTGCCGCGGCAGATCAGGAAAAATTGGCCATCCAGGTCGGAAGTGCCAAAGGCGAAGATAGCGATAAGTTCGAGCGTTTTGGCATTGCGGCCTCCCCGGGTACCGGCAGTGTGGCACTGATCCCTGAAGGTGCGGCGGCCTGGATGGAGTGCGAAGTCGAAAGTTCCAAAGAAATTCAGGGCTACCAGCTTTTTATGGGTCGCGTTGTCAATCAAAGTGACAGCGGCAAACCGCCGCTGGTCTGGCATAAGGATAAGTTTTTTGGTCTAACCAAAGCTTAGACCAAAGTTAATTGTTATTGGTTATTTGTTATTGGAATACAGAAGACAGAAGTCAGAAAACAGGGGACAGAGGCCAAAGGGCCTCTAATTTCGGATTTCGGAATAACGAATAACTTTATTCTTAAAGGAATAAGATGGACAAAAAATGTGCAGTTGCGGTGGTGGGGACTTTTGATTCCAAGGCTGAAGAGCATTTTTTTTTGAAAGAACGTATTGAGCATCACGGCCTTGGCACATTAACGATTAATGTCGGCACTGCCGGTCCATCGCCGGTTGCTGTCGATCAGGATCTATTCAAAACGATTATTGAAAACGATCCTTCTGTCCGAAAGAGCAGAGATACAGCAATTGCCGCCATGATCGATGCCGCGCGAGCCTGTGTCAAAAGTCTCTATGAGCAAAACGAAATTGCAGGTATGATCTCCGCCGGCGGCGGCACCGGCACTCATATCGGCACATCCATCATGCATGAGCTCCCATTAGGTGTTCCCAAGGTAATGGTTTCCACGGTGGCATCGCGCAATATGGCCAAAACCGTCGGCACCAAAGACATTACCATGGTCCACAGTGTCGCCGACCTGCTGGGCGTCAACAGTATTTCAGGGCGCATCCTGGCTGTGGCCGCAGCCGGCGTCAGCGGTATGGTTCAGGCCGGTTGGGAACCGGATCTGACCCAAAAACGCGTCGCCCTGCCCTTCTTCGGATTTATTACCGCCGGTGCAGAGGCCACACGGCAGGCCTTGGAGGAACGGGGATACGAGGTGCTGCCCTTCCATGCCAACGGCATCGGTGGAATGGCCATGGAAGAACTGGCGGCCGAGGGGTATTTTGACGGTATATTGGATTTCGCCACCCATGAGCTGGCCGATCATCTGCTCGACGGCTACTGCGGTGATATCGGACCGCAGCGCTTCGAACCCGTCCCCGGGCAATCCATTCCGCGACTGGTGGTCCCGGGGGGATTGGATTGCGCGGTATTAGAATTTACGCGCGACAGTATTCCACCGCAATATCGGGATCGCCAGATTTTTTTTTATGATTTTCGCTCTGCCATTCGTCTCAACAAAGAAGAGACCCAAACGCTGGCCGATCAACTAACCCAAAAATTAAATAAAGATGCGCCCAATGTAAGAGTATTGATCCCCCTGCAGGGATGGTCCGAGGCAGATCGCGACGGCGGCCCTTTGTATAACCCTCCCATGAACCAGTTTTTCACACAACTACTCAGAGAAAAACTCGATCCCCTGATTGAAATTCAAGAAACAGATCATCATATTAATGACGTCGAATTTGGCTCGATGGCGGCCAAGATGATGGATGATATGTTAGCGATAAAATAATCAATGAATGCAAGACAGGGGAAAATTGCCGGCCTCATCGCAATTTTCGGATATTGCATCTTACCGATTTGAGGTTGGGAAATCCCGAAATTGGATCAAAACCTTCCTGGCCAGTTAATTCATTGGCATTTGCCTCCTCCCAACCCTGGGGGACGTGTATGACACCAGGTTGAATCTTGGGGGTTACATGTGATTTGAGTTTTATCCTTCCGTATGCGCTGTTC
>JASFIG010000512.1:0-3196 GCA_050122795.1 Desulfobacterales bacterium | reverse complement strand
CAATCTCGCCACATTGATCCACCCAGAATGATTCGGTGCCTGGAAAAACTTCCGTAACCGTCTTGCCGACGATGTCTTCTGTTGCCAATCCGGTGATATTTTCAAATGCCGGATTGACTTCAATAAAGCGACACTCGTCCGGCATTCCATTTTGATCCAATTCAATCTCATTCAAAACAAAGCCATTGCACATTTCAGATATGAGTTTGCGATAGCTTTCTTCACTCTCCTGAAGTGACTTTTCAGCCTGCTTGCGATCTGTAATATTGGTCACAATCCCGAGCAGGGCCTGCTCGCCTTCATAATCAATTAGTTTCGAGGTGATAATGGCATCAAGTCTTTCACCTTTTTTAGAGATGAGCACATACTCATACGGTGCCAGCTCCTGCCCGCTCAAATGAAGTCTGAAATTGGTCGCCATAAAGTCAACTGATTCGGGAGCAATCAGCTGCATAAAATCAAAATCGGGAGATAAAAATTCTTCTTTTGTATAACCCATCACCTCTTCACATTTTTTATTCACATAAACAATCTGTCCCCTCTTATTGATAAATATCATGTTGGGAGATTGCTCGGTGAACGTCTTGAAACGGAGATCTTCATCTAGCAATGATGATTTTTTCAGATTGCTGACCTCCGTATGGCCTGATTCTTCTAATTCTTTTTCTGTATTTTGACTGAGTACCTTTTCGGTCATAAAAAACGTCTCCTTGTATCACCGAAAAAAAGGCCCATACGCTTCCGTATCAACGATACTTTGTATGAGCCCAAGCCGTCTCCATCAGGATTTCTCCTTCTGGTCAGGGGTAGGTTATTAATATTAAGATGTGTGGATTTATAGAACCACCCCTTCTTGTGTACACATTATATTGCGCTGGTGTCAACCAAAAGTTGCTAAACGGGATAGTCTCCGGTGGATTTTGAATCATTAAAGGCAACCAACAGAATTAGATTTGGATAGCCGGCTCATAGCGCTTTTTGATTCCAGAATGATAGACGATCCCGGTCCAACTGTTTCACATGCCGGATTAAAATTTACGCCGCCGAATCGGTTAGCTGCCGTTGTTATGGGCAGCATCGTTTAGTGTGCTGGTTTTTGATTTTTTTTCATTCCCTTCTGATTTTCTTCTATCATTCCCCTTTCTGCGCTCCGGGATATGGAGCGTAAATGTGAATTGCCGCCTGTCGTTTCCGGATCGTCTGTCCTGTTTTTTAAGAGAAGATTTTTTGTCCATGTCCGTCTACCATATGGTTTCTTGGACAGAAAAAGCAAATTTGCGACGCGCTTACCCCGTTTAAAAATGGAATCGCTCAAATCCAATAAAAAAATCCGCCCAATTTTATCTGCTCAGGAGAAATACGTGCAGGATTGATAGATGAAGTTCCCCCCCCGTTGTCTTTGCATAATGCAAAAAGCATGCAAACTTATTTGATACTGCCGATATGATACTAATAATAATAATTACTGATATTTAGAGCAATAACGACTGAAACGATTTTTGAGGTTAAGAAAAATTTTTCCCAATTTTTGTGAAATATATTTCCTATCAGAGCGTTTGTCATATCAACGTTCCGATACAGGCAGTTGTTTGAGCTGTTGCAGAAAAGTTTCGCGCAATTGCTCATCTGGCTTGTCTGGCCCCTGGCTGGAAGCAGAGAACCGGCTGCCAGCAGCCAGCAGTCAGCGACCAGGAGCGTTTGTTAGCGGTTTTTACGCCAGCGCTGGTGGGTGATGCCATGCTTTTTAATGCGGTAATTCAGTGCGCGGGGTGTCAGCCCCAGTTCCCGGGCAGCATCTTTTTGAATCCACAGGTGCTTTTCCAGAGCGCGGCAGATGAGTTTTCTTTCTTCTTCATCTGACAGTCGCAGTTGTTTGGCAGGGGGTGCAGCAACCGCAGCCGGCTGCTCGTTAATTTTCGGGATGGAGATGTGCACAGCCTCGATTCGATCGCCGTCAGCCAGAAAAATGGCGCGCTCGAGGGTGTTGGACAGTTCACGGATATTGCCGGGCCAGGGGTAGGTTTTGAGCAAGACCAGCACTTCGGGTGACAGACTGGTAATCTGTTTTTTAACCATTTGAGATAGCCGCCCAATCAGATGGTGGGCAAGGGGCTCGATGCATTCAATACGCTCCCGCAGCGGTGGCAAATGAATGCGCAATACGTTAATGCGATAATACAGATCTTCGCGGAATCTTCCCTCCTGTACCATGGCTTCAATGTCACGATTGGTGGCCGCAATGATTCGAATTTCGGCGTGAATGGTTTTGCTGCCACCCAGTCGTTCGAAGGTTTTTTCTTCCAGTACCCGCAGCAGCTTGGCCTGCAGGTCAAAGCTCAGCTCGCAAAACTCATCCAGAAAGAGGGTGCCCCCATTGGCCTGCTCGAAACGCCCGATGCGAAGCTTGTCCGCCCCGGTAAATGCACCTTTTTCATGGCCGAATAGCTCGCTTTCCAGCAGCGTTTCGGGGATATTTGCACAATTGACCTTGATAAACGGTTTGTGGCGCCTGGGGCTGTTGAAATGAATGTTGCCGGAAAGAAAACTTTTACCGGTACCGGTCTCCCCGGTCATTAAAATGGTGGATTCCGTCTGGGCCAGCCGCTTGATGCTGTCCATGACCATTTTCATCGAGGGGCTCACGGCAATGATGCGATCATAATCGTAGGCAACATCCTGCTGGCGTCTTAAATAGTCAATCTCATTTTTCAAACTGCGGTTTTCGATGGCCTGATTCACGGCCAGACGCAATTTTTCAGCGACCAGCGGTTTAGTCAAAAAATCGGTAGCACCGGCTTTAATGGCCTGCACGATCAGCCGGGCATCGGCCGGGGGGCCGGTGATGATGATCGGTATGAGCGGGGCAACCTGCTGCAGGTTGTTCACGACCTCTTCAATATTGGCACCCTGTTCGGGCAGGTCATAGATGATGATATTAAAATTTTCATTTTCCATGCGCTCGGCGGCGGCGGTTGCACTGGGGACCGCGCTGATGCTGTAATCGGACACAAGGGCGTCTATGATCCCGTGCGTTTCGTGTTCAACCTGGCCTATTATGATAACGCGCGCCAGCTTTTCAGTTTCGGTATTCTGCATTTTAAATTTTTCTCGTCCAGTACTTTGATCTCAGATTAATTTTATTTATGTTACCTTTATTTCTTGGACAGGATTTACAGGATTTTTCAGGATTTTTTTA
>JASFIG010000511.1:0-3204 GCA_050122795.1 Desulfobacterales bacterium | reverse complement strand
ATTTTTACTCTATTTTTAGAATTTGAAACGCTCGACTTAGGGACCTAAGCTGAGCGCTTGCCGAGGTTGCCGCAGCTACAAGGCAGATGGGGTTTCGCTATAGTGTACTATGCGAAACGCCATCTAACGCCGTAGATGCGGTGAGATCGGCAAGCCCCCTGGGGTTTCAAATTTTAAAAGTTAAAACAGATAGAATTCCACTAGCATTAATCCTATTTATAAAATTTGAAACGCTCAGCTTAGGTAAAAGTTGTGTAAAAGGTACCCCCCCCATATTGACTGCCGCGGCTGTGGCTTGTAATATTTTAGCATGAGATTAAAAACCAACATCCAACGGACATCGAACCCGCCGGGGGCGCATTCCATGAAACTGACCCACATCATTTTTTACATGACGTTGCTTTTCCTGATCGCCGCACCTGCCGTGGCCGAAGATACATCACAGCGTGAACTTCGCAGCCGGGCACAAAAAGCTTACACCGACGGCAACTGGCAGGATGCCTTTGAGCTGTATCGCCGGCTGAGCCTGGATCCCGCAGCCGAGCCTGAAATGGTCGGCCCGGATTTTACCCAGGCCTGGCAGAGTTTGCGTCAGCTGGGCCGATTGGATGAGCTGGACGATTTCCGCGAAGCGGTCATTCAACAACATGCCGCCAACTGGCGACTGCTGCTGGCCGCTGCTCGCAGCTACAGCCAAAACACGCACTGGGGCTATATGATCGGCGGAGAGTTTAAGCGCGGCCACCACCGGGGGGGCGGAAAATATGTCAATGCTGTTGCCCGTGATCGAGTTCGCGCGATGCAGCTTCTGCAACAGGCCATGGCGCCGGCCGAATCGGATCCGCAAAAGGCCGAAGTGGCCCAGTTTTATATAGAGTTTGCCCGTAGCGTACAGCAGCATCGCGGAACCGCCCAGACCTGGCGCCTTCAATATCTGACCGATCTTACGCGTTTGCCGGACTATGAGCCCGGGTACGGCCATGCGTATAGCAGCCGCAGCCAGTATGCGCCGGTGGATGCACACGGTCAGCCGGTTTATTATCAAATTCCGGAAGACTTCAACGCCGCCGCTTCTGACGGGGAACGCTGGCGCTGGCTGCTAGCCAGGTCCGTGGCGCTTCACCCGGCGCTGAAAGCCGGTGTCGATTATACCCGGGCCACCTTTTTGCATCAGCAGTTTGGTGTTCAGACGCTGGCCGATTACGGCATGCTTTACGGCCGCGGGCGCCTCATGGATAAAGAATCGCACAAAAAAGATGAGAGCGGCGCCTATGCGGTGCACACCTTAAGTGATGATGAAACCATTGCCCGGCTGGCGGTGGGCGTACGGCGCTTTGACCTGCCCGCTGAATTTAATTTCATTCATGCGTTTAAAGAACTCCTTGAAAGCCACGATAGCAGTCAGGCCGCAAATGCCGCCCGGGCGCTGGCTCAGATATACGAAAACCGGCGGCAGTACGATCGCGCCGTACAATACTGGCAGCTGTATAAAAAATCAAACCCCGCTGCCGCCCAGAAGCGCATCGATCAGATCACCCAAAACTGGGGGGTTTTTGAGTCCAGCGGCACCCAGCCGGCCGGCACAACACCACAGGTTGAATATCGCTTTCGCAACGGCCGCCGGGTGACGTTCAGCGCCCACCGCATCCGGGTCAAGCGGCTGCTCGAAGATGTAAAAGCCTATATCCGCGCTGAAAACCGGCGGCTGGACTGGCAACGCATCAATCTTAACAATATCGGCTGGCGCATTGTGAATGAAAATCAGACCCGGTATGTCGGCAAACAGGTGGCCGGCTGGCAGCTGAACCTGGACCCCGACGAGCGACACTGGGATCGGCACGTCACGGTTCAATTTCCCGATGCCCTTAAAACAGCCGGTGCCTACCTGGTCACGGCCCGAATAAAGGACGGCAACATCGCCCGCATCATTGTCTGGGTGGCCGATACGGTCATCGTAAAAAAACCCCTCAAGCAGCAGATGCTGTATTATGTAGCCGACGCGGTCAGCGGCAAAGCGCTGGCCGGCGTCAACCTCGAATTTTTCGGCTACCGCACCCGATCCATTAAAGGCGCCCATCGTTACCGCATCCTTCACCGGGAGTTGAACACAGAAACCGACCCAAACGGCCTGGTAATTGTTGAGCCGGCTCAAATGGCTCAAAATATGTCCTGGCTGGCAACCGCCACCACCCGCACAGGTCGTCTGGCCTTTTTGGGTTTTTCCAATGTCTGGTACCCAAATTATTACGATAGCGAATACAATCAGACCAAAACCCTGATCATGACTGACCGCCCGGTGTACCGTCCGGGCCAGACGGTCAAATTCAAGGCCTGGGTGCGACACGCCCGCTACGATAAAGACGATACATCTGCCTTTGCCGGTCTACAGTTTAACATTCGGATCCACAATCCTAAAAACGAGCAGATCTATTCGCAGCGCCTGACAGCCGATGCCTACGGCGGTATCCAGGGGGAGTTTCACATCCCGGCCGATGCGCCATTGGGCGTATTCCGCATCTCCCATGACCGCAGCAGCATTTACGGCGGCCAGACGTTTCGAGTGGAAGAATACAAAAAGCCCGAATTTGAGGTCAGCGTGGAAGCGCCCGCCGAGCCGGTCATGCTCGGCGAAAAAATCAGCGCTACGATTAAAGCCGCCTATTATTTCGGCTCCCCGGTCACCGAAGCCCGGGTTCAATACAAGGTGTTGCGCACGGCGTACGACAGCCGCTGGTATCCACGCTTTTACTGGGACTGGTTTTATGGACCGGGCTACTGGTGGTATGCCTATGATTATCCCTGGTACCCGGGCTGGCGGGATTGGGGCTGCCTCAGGCCGATCTGGAGCTGGTGGCCGCACCAGCCGCAACAACCGCCGGAAATCGTGGCCGACGGCGAAGTTGACATCGGCCAAGACGGCACCGTCAAGATCCCCATCGATACCGCATTGGCCCAACTAATCCATGGCGACAGCGACCATCGCTACACCATCAAAGCCGAAGTGCGGGATCAATCGCGGCGAACGATTGTCGGCCAGGGTCAGGTGCTGGTGGCCCGCAAACCGTTTAAGGTCTATGCCTGGCTGGATCGCGGCCATTACCGGGTCGGTGATACGCTCACGGCCAGCTTCAGGGCCCAGACCCTCAGTCAAAACCCGGTTGCCGCTCAGGGCCGATTGAAATTGCTGCGCATAACCTATAAAGA
>JASFIG010000510.1:0-3210 GCA_050122795.1 Desulfobacterales bacterium | reverse complement strand
CCGGACCGCCATCTATACCAATTGCTAAAAATATGTTCCGATCGTGAAGACGGAAAAAGATTACGAAGAGTTCTTAGCGTTATTAAACAAGCATGAGATTTGGCGCGAACCTGTCACCGGACCTTACGGGCAACAGACCATTAATGACATTGATCGTCAAAATCTGATTGAGTCCAAAAAATTATCAGATCGGATTCAGGATAAAGCCGATCTGGAATTGCTACTATCAGATACATAATCCAGGCAAACATCTTCTTCACACACCACCTTTGAATGATTTCCTGTCTGACTTCCTTTGAAGCCAGAAGCAAGGGGACATCCCTTTTATTTATAAATTTAGGTGACGTCTTTGAATTGCTGTCTAAATTGATTCACCACCAGCAAACCAGCCCGGGATATGAATTGATCCCTTTAGCGAAATGACTTGTCTTTTTCCGGCATGAGCTGTCCTCCTGAAGTCACGACCTGTCGTTTTCCGGCATGAGCTGTCAGTCGCGCCATAGTTTTAACGAAGGTTGTGCGTTTTCCGGCTTGCATTTTTGAGAGCCTTTAGCCCTTCTTCAATTCACTTCAATGCCATACATCTGTTTATCATACGGTCTTTTCAGGCCACATTTGGAAAATCTTGCAATTTTGCGCAATAAGCCATAAATGTGGTCAACTGGCACCGTTTTCGTTAACAATTTTAAAAAATAAAAAATTTACTCAAATAAAATCTATCATGAAACCCATTGTTGCCATTGTCGGCCGGCCCAATGTCGGCAAATCCACATTTTTCAATCGGGTGACAGGTACCCAGGATGCCCTGGTCGATGATTTCCCAGGTGTTACCCGTGACCGGCACTACGGGGATGCCGTCTGGAACGATATCGCTTTTACCCTGGTGGATACCGGCGGGTTTACCGAAGGCCATGAATTTGCGGATGAAATTCGCTTCCAGGTCCACCAGGCCCTGGAGGATGCCGATGCGATTGTTTTGCTGCTGGACGGCAAAGAGGGAATTTCGCCATTTGACCGGGATATCACCGAACTGCTGCGTGTCACCCCCAAGCCGGTTTTTTATGCGGTCAATAAAATCGACGGTGCCGAGCGCGAATCACATGTGTCTGAATTTTACAGTCTGGGTGTCGACCCCCTGTATCCCATATCGGCCGAGCATAAGTATGGAATGGGTGATTTTTTAGATGCCCTGGTCGATGAGATGGCTGCAATTGTCAAACCATCCGACCTTCAGACCGCTGAAGGCACCGTTGGTCTGGCAGTGGTGGGTCGTCCGAATGTCGGCAAATCCTCTCTGATCAATCGCATTCTGGGCCAGGAACGGCTGCTGGTCAGCGACCGGCCGGGCACGACCCGTGATGCGATCGATACGATCTGCCGGGTGGCCGGTAAATCCTATCTGCTGATTGATACGGCCGGTATCCGTCGCAAGGGTAAAGTCACCCGCAAAATAGAAAAATTTTCGATCATCAAGGCATTGCGCAGTCTGGAGCGTTGTGATGTCGCCCTGATCGTGCTGGATACCGCGGAGGGAATCACCGAGCAGGATATCAGCATTGCCGGATATGCCTATGAACGCGGCTGCGGTTGTATATTTTTACTGAACAAATGGGATCTGGTACAAAAAGACACCCATACTGCCAAAGAATATTTGACGGAACTCAAAATGCGCGCCAAATTTTTGGGCTTTGCGCCGGCCTTGACCATTTCCGCACTGACCGGCCAGCGGGTGAGCAAAATTTTTAAGCTGGTCGATGATGTGTACGATCAGTATGTCAAACGAATTGGAACCGGGCAGTTGAACCGGATTCTGGAAACGGCCACGACGAAAAACCCGCCTTCGCTGCACCGCGGCAAGCCGATCAAATTTTATTATGCCACCCAGGTCAGCAGCCGGCCCCCGACGGTGGTTTGTTTTGTCAACCATCCCAGGGCCGTTCATTTTTCCTATAAACGCTTTCTAATCAATCAAATCCGCGAGCAGGCCGGGCTTCACCAAACGCCTATTCGTTTGTTGTTGCGACAGCGCAAAGATCAAAAATCAAAGGTAAATAAACGCACACAAAAATAACTGTTTGGGGTTATCAGTTATTTGTTATTGGTTATTCGGAAAACACAGGGAGCTTAGTGTGATACGTTTTTCGTTTCTGGATATCTGAAAATCAGGAGGTCGCATCAGCCGAGCGGTATCGTGGCTGGCCTGCGACCAGCTCAGTCGAGTCGAAGCCACTCTTACATTGCATTGAATTGTGGGAGCGGCATCTTGCCGCGATGTATCAATGAGCGGATGCCTTTTTGAGTTGCCATCTTATCACCAAAAACGAATAACCAGTAACGAATGACCCATAACCAATAACAAAAATACCTAAAGGTATTTTTCCATGGACATTTTTGATTACCACGCTCAAGAAGCGGCGGCGGCGACCATGCCGCTGGCCGAGCGCATGCGGCCGCGCACCATTGATGCGTTTGTCGGCCAGCAGCGGGCGGTCGGTGAGGGATCGCTGATTCGGCATGCCATTGAAACGGATCGCGTTTTTTCCATGATTCTCTGGGGTCCGCCGGGTTGCGGCAAAACCACCCTGGCCCGGATTATCGCCGGCGAAACCCGCTCCTATTTTGTTCATTTTTCAGCGGTGCTTTCCGGTGTCAAAGAAATCCGTGCCGTGATTGCAGAGGCGCGCAACCAGCAGAAAATGTACCGCAAACGAACGGTTCTATTTGTCGATGAAATCCATCGGTTTAATAAAGCCCAGCAGGATGCCTTTTTGCATCACGTGGAAAGCGGCTTGATTACATTGATCGGAGCCACTACCGAAAATCCCTCATTCGAAGTGATTGCACCGTTGCTGTCACGCTGTCGGGTGATCACCCTGGATCAACTTGCTGAAGAAGACATCAGCGCCATCATTGATCTTGCCCTGCATGACGCCGAAAGAGGATTGGGAGAATTTCAGCTCGAGCTGGCCGCCGAAGCCCGCGAGCACATCATTCGAATCGCCGATGGGGACGGACGGGTGGCCTTGAACAGCCTGGAAGTCGCCGCTTCACTGGTACTGTCCAAAAAAAAATCCAAAAGGGCAGCGACGGCCGACCCCATAACACTAAGAGATGTAGAAGCGGCCATCCAGCAAAAGGCCCTTCTTTATGATAAAGCCGGCGAGGAACACTATAATATCATCTCCGCCCTTCACAAAAGCTTAAGAGGCA
>JASFIG010000509.1:0-3218 GCA_050122795.1 Desulfobacterales bacterium | reverse complement strand
ACGTGCGGGCCATTGTCGACGGTCGTGGTTTTAGTTTTTGTGATGAATGCACGTATTTTTTACGATCGGTCTACGGCTGGCAGCGTTCACAAAATGGTGTCGTAAATGAAGGGCGGGTCTCGAGACCCCACTCAATCTTTTTCTAAATAACCTTCAGCATTGTTTCGATACTTTTTCTTTTCTCAGAGATCACAAATGATTTCGGTGTCGTAAAAATCTCCTCCGACATCTCCATCAAGGCATTACGGGCACTTATGATATCGATTTCTTTGGGCAGGGAAAATACAATCCGCATCAAACCATAAAAGGGTACCAGGCGAAAGGCAGCGTTAAGCAAGGACGCCAATCTGCGGTATTCTTCGGCTGTCTGTTCCAGTTTCTGAGTGTCAATAACCGTTTCGGCTGTTTTGGGTTCTGATTCGTCAGGCGCTGATATTTTGTATACGTGTGAATAATGAATGAGCTTGAAGGCAATTTCTGCAATGACACGTTTAAGCTCCTGAACGGGGTCAATCACAATTTTTATAACGATCTCACCCAAAACATAGATAAAAATCCCCGCAACAATAAGGTAAATTAAAATGGCGATCTCCATGATATTTCCTCCGCCTTAGCTTTTAAATGGTCAGCGTGCTGCATATGAAAGACATTCCGGGTTTAATCCATTATAGCGTGTGATATTTTTCGTTGCAATTTTATTTAGATGGGTTAATTTAAGACATGTATCGATGTGGAAAGAACAGTACTCATGTCACCAGCTAAAGATCCCCAGAACGCATCCGATTCGGTCGATGCAGCATTCGGCATTCAATTATTGACCCGCCAGATCGAAGCAGCAAAACAATTGCTGCTCAAAAGGCCGATCCCGTCAAAAGAATATGCGGCCTGGAATGATCAGACCAAAAATTATCTGATCCAGGTTTACGGTGAGCATTCACCCAATGTTGATACCATCACCGGGGCTGCCGGCTCAGCCCCGGCGTGGCTGTTTATGCCTGACGATGCGGCCGAGCAAAATGAAGCCTCTTGCCTTGAAAATAAAATTACGCTGCTGGAAGGCTGTGTGGTGGCCTTGAGACGAAAGGCAAAGCAGGTGGTTTAGCTCTCATGATGGTTATCAATTAAATCCCGCATGCCGCCAAAGGCAAAATTCTGCACTAATTCATTGCTGAAAAAATCGTGGGGAAAGCCCAGCTCTATCCGGCTGACATCGTTCAGTCGCTTCAGATGCTCTTCTTCCAGCGTAAATTCTAAGCAGGCCAAATTATCTCTCAACTGAGATAAGCGGCGGGCGCCGATAATCGGGATCATCACTCCGGCCTGCTGACGCACCCAGTTAAGAGCCACCTGAGCCGGTGTTTTGCCGATGGCTTCGGCAATTTCCACCACAGTTGCAGCAATAGCCTGTTTGCGTTCATCTATATCGACCAGAGGCGCCATCATGGGATGTTCAAGTCGCTTTTCTTGCTTGTCGGCGTTGTTGCTCTGACGATATTTGCCGGTCAGGAGGCCACCGGCCAGCGGCGACCAGGCGGTTACTGCCAGATCCAGTTCACGGGCCATCGGCAGCAGCTCCCGCTCTGAAGTGCGTTCGATAAGACTGTATTCAATTTGGAGACCGACAAACTGGGTCCAGCTGCGTAATTCAGCCAACGTATTGGCCCGGGAGACAATCCAGGCCGGCGCATCCGATATGCCGATATACAAAACCTTTCCCTGGCTCACCAGATCGTCAAAAGCGCGCATGACCTCTTCCACCGGTGTCGTAAAATCCCAGACATGCAACCAGTAAAGATCGATATAGTCTGTTTTAAGCCGCTTCAGACTGGCTTCCACGGACTGCATCATATTTTTGCGCTGATTACCGCCAGCATTGGGATCGTTGCCGGGAGCTGTGTTGGTATATTTTGTAGCCAGCACGATTCGCTCGCGGTCCGATGCCATAAATTCACCTAAAAAGCTTTCGCTGGTGCCGTTGGTGTACAGATCCGCAGTGTCAATGAAATTGCCGCCGGATTCTACAAACGCGTCATACAATGCCCGGCTTTCGTCTTTTGACGACCCCCAGCCCCAATCGTCGCCAAATGTCATGGTTCCCAGACAAAGCTCGGAAACCCTTAAACCGCTTTTTCCCAAAAGTTTGTACCGCATGTCGAACCTCCTTTGCATGTCGAACAGAATTGCATTTCAAATCGGGTCATAGGCTACTGTCTAAAGTTAGGATCAGCTTTTCGATCGGCAAGCTATTTCTCATAAAAGACCCGCTGAAAAAAATTATTGAAAAACTTTCAAAAAGGCTTATCTTCCTGAGTCTTGTGTAGGGGCTGTAAAGATGAGCAGCCGTGGGACTTGCATCTACACATCTTTAAATATAGAAATATGGAGGTTAATGATGAAAACGAAAATCCTAACATTTTCAGTTGTCATGCTATCGTCTATTTTTCTAATCAGCTCCTTGGCTTTGGCCGGCGGCAAAGGTAAGAACAAAAGCAAGGGTACACCGCCCGGCTGGGAACAGGGAGAAAAAACCGGCTGGCAGGGAGAAGAAAAGCCTCCCGGCTTAACCGAAGAGAAAATCGAAAAAAAACATAAAGCCAAAATGAACAAGGGCGATCAGGGTGAAGCGGCTGAAGTCAAAGAAAAAGCCGGAAAAAAACAAAAAAAGCATAAAGAACAGTATGAGTCTGAATTAGAAACCGAAAAAGAAAAACGGGAATCCGAACTGGAAACCGAAAAAGAAAAAATAAAGGACCGCGCAAAAAAGAAAGAAGGCTAAATCGCAATCCGGATATCGCCAGATGATGATGGCGGCTTTGCCGCCATCATCATCTGCTGCGGCAACTTGCCATTCACCCCGCCTGGATACATAAAAGCAAAGCATCATCGGCTACCGCACCCCTCTTTTTCAGCCCACACCATTAAAAAGTATGCCATTGATCGGCAGCACAAAACGGTGGGGCATTTGCCGACCCGGCTTTTCGGAGTGTGGCATTTCACCCTTAGACGGCAAGCTGCATACAGACCTCATATGATACCTGTGGCTGTATGTTGCGCGCTTCTTCTTTTTAACTTAATAATATCATGTCCTTAAAATTTATCACGCCGGACAAAACGACCCTTCTTTAACCGAATCCAATCTGGCACAAGTTTTGAAAATAATATGCTTCAGCGTCAATAAAACCGGTTGCGGTCCATTAGTGCGATTACCGGACGGTGAT
>JASFIG010000508.1:0-3249 GCA_050122795.1 Desulfobacterales bacterium | reverse complement strand
TTTTAATCTGGTATGATATGCGATCAAGGAAAAACTTATTGTTTTCCTCGGTTCGACTGTACAATCGTCCCCCCACCCACAATGAGTTGTCGAGCGCCTGTTCGACCGGCACATTAAACCAGAACTCAATGCTGGTGGTAATAAAATTTAAGGCAAAGAAGAAGAGGACAATCGTCGGCAAAAGGGTCAGCGAGACGAAAGCGATGACCAATTTGGTCCTGATTTTAGCGCCCAGGACGTTACGCCGGCGGTCATAGATCAGTTTTACCAGGTTTCGGAAAACCAGGTAGATCATTAAAATCAACAGCAGTAAATTGATGTTGATCAGAATAAACATCAACACCGTATTGGAGACGGCGATATCCGCCCCGAATTTAATGATTCGGCTTTCGACCAACGTCAGAAGCGCTACCACGAACAAGATCACCAGAATCAGAATAAGTTCGCGCTTGCGCCGCTTGCGCTCTTTTTCCGAAAGTGAAGATTTTCTTTTAAACCTGGGCCTTTTCATGGCATTCATGGTGGACAGATTTTAATCTTAATTTTGCATGAAAATTACTACGACGTTATAACTCAATTTTCATGCAAAATTCAGGTATTAACAGGCTGCTGTTAAAAAGAGAAATCGATGGTGTACCAATCCGTCTCGAAATCCCATAAAGACACAAAAAACAGAATATAGTGCAGATATAGAGGCAGGGTTTTCTTGCTAACTTCAGCTTTCACTCTCAGTTGGTATTGCTCGCCTTTTTCCAGCCTGTTTAATGGAATAATCTTTAAACTATCAACTTCTGTCATCCATTTCTTGGCTTCATCGAATGATTTGGTAACTTCGGGATTATTGTCTTTCCAGGAACGGGTAATAGTGAACTCTTTTTTTAGATTATCATAAACGATCGTGTGAGTGACCTCTAAATCGGCAATATCTTTGTCAAACCATAAACTGCGAACACGATTCAATTTGGCAAAAAAAGAAAATGTGGAAGGCGCGCCGCTTAAAATGGCCTGTTTCATCTCTTCCCGGAAGGCGCCTTCAAGATTTAAAAAGAGCAGCAGGTCATCCTGGGTATTGGAGACAGTGATATTGGTCAGGGTTGCATCCTGAGCATAGCCTGCCTGGGACGCAACGAGCAGTAATCCCAGAATCAGAAGAAAGACGGATGTTGTCCGATTAAGCAGCACAATCATTTGAAAAAACTGTCAATTTTATAGTCTGCGGCTCGCCTCTTTACCTGTAAGGGCATCTCGCGAAAAATGAGCATTGGATATCCTGCTCAATATTGCACCCGGCACCTCATATCAGCCTGATAAGACGTATGATATATTTGATTCTCTTATTAATTTTCATGCAGAATACATGTATTAAATAGCTGAAACGTATTTAAATAGCAAGTAATTTTGGTTTTCTACGCTGCGTGTTGCCTGCATCAACCGTTATTTGCGAGGGCTTGACACCGTGCCCATAAAATGATTGTCGCAGACAGTTGGATTTGCTATAGCTCTGAGAAGTCTGCAGTTGGCTGTTGGGCCAAACCGGTTAACCTTAGACCTGGGAGAAGGTTGTTGCTTGCCAAAGTCCTCAGCAGTGCCGTTTTAGGAATCGATGCCTACCCGGTTGAGGTGGAGGTGGACATCACTTCCGGTTTACCGACTTTTACAACCGTCGGTCTGCCGGAAGCCGCTGTCAAGGAAAGCAAGGAACGCGTTAAATCGGCAGTCAACAACTCAGGCTATCACTTTCCAGCCGACCGCATAACGGTTAATCTGGCGCCGGCCGATATCAAAAAGGAAGGCACCGGTTTTGATCTGCCGATCGCACTGGGCATCCTGGCCGCCACCGGCATTATTCCCCAGGATCAACTTTCCCGCTATCTCATATTGGGAGAACTCTCATTGGACGGCCGCATCAAACCGGTTAAAGGGTCCTTGCCCATGGCGCTGGCCGCCAAAGCCGCCGGCTATTCAGCCATCATTGTGCCATCTGAGAATAAAGGGGAAGCCGCGGTAGTCCAGGGCATCGAGGTGCTAGCTGCGAACACGCTGTCTGAGATTGTGGGATTCTTAAGAGGATTTACCCAAATGACCTCCGTGTCGACCGATATTGACCAGCTATTCGCCGGCGACAGTCAGCATGCCATTGATTATGCTGAGGTCATGGGCCAGGAACACGCCAAACGGGCCCTGGAAATTGCCGCTGCCGGTGGCCATAATCTGGTGATGATCGGACCACCGGGTTCCGGCAAAACCATGCTGGCCAAACGCCTGCCCACCATCCTGCCGCCCATATCCTTTGAAGAAGCCCTGGAAACCACCAAAATTTTCAGTGTTGTCGGGCTGCTGTCCGAAGGGCAGGCCCTCGTCACCACCCGGCCTTTTCGCGCTCCCCATCATACCATCTCCGACGCCGGACTGATTGGTGGCGGTCATATCCCCAGACCCGGCGAGGTTAGCCTGGCGCACAACGGGGTGCTGTTTTTAGATGAAATGCCGGAGTTTAAAAAGCACGTTCTGGAGGTGCTGCGCCAGCCCATTGAGGATCTGCAGGTGACCATTTCCCGCGCCAGGACCACCCTGACCTATCCGGCCAATTTCATGCTGGTGGCCGCCATGAACCCCTGCCCCTGCGGCTATCTGTCAGATCCCAAACACGAATGCCGCTGCACCCATCAGCAGATTCACCGCTACCGCTCCAAGATTTCAGGGCCGCTATTGGACCGCATCGACATGCACGTGGAAGTGCCGGCGGTGCCTTACAAAGACCTGATGCAGGATCATGCGGCTGAAGCCTCTGAGAGCATTCGCCAGCGGGTGGCCGCCGCCCGTGAAATTCAGGCCAGGCGCCTGTCGCGCACCAAAATTTTTTGCAATGCTCAGATGAGCAGCCGCCACATCAAGCGCCATTGTCAGGTTGACGAAGTCTCCTGCCGCCTGCTCGAAACCGCCATCGACAAACTGGGGCTCTCGGCCCGGGCCTACAACCGCATCTTAAAGATCGCTCGCACCATTGCCGACCTGGAGCAATCTGAGGATATCGACGCCGCCCACATCTCCGAAGCCATCCAGTACCGCAACTTGGACCGCGGCAAGCCGTTTTAAATAAAGCCAAAAATCAAGCCGAGGGTCAAATCTTGACGGGCTGTTGCCCAAAATAGGGCTTAAAGCGGCGAAATAGTTTTTGATAACTTGTTATCACTGTAGCTGTAAGACAAGATAGGAAGCTAACTTTTCGATTAGTTGGCGTTTTAAATA
>JASFIG010000507.1:0-3259 GCA_050122795.1 Desulfobacterales bacterium | reverse complement strand
ATATGTATGCCCTGGTGGATGATGGTACGACAACTGTGGCGCAAAGACCGGGCTGGCCGTTTAATGCCGGCGTTGCTTTTTCGTTAGGGCGCCCGGCCATACGCAACGACGGAACAATCATTTTTTCCGCTGCCAATCAAGTATATGCACGCAACCCGGATGGATCGCAAAAATGGACGTATTCTCTTGGGGCATCGCCAGGCGCAGATAACGATTACATGCCGGGGGTCGATAACACCGGCGGAGCCAATGATGGAACTGTTTATTCGGATATAGCCGGTGATAGCGTTGTTGCCATAAATCCGAATGGAACATTTAAGTGGCGGTTTTTCATGGGAGCCGATGTTGACTCTACGCCAGTGGTCGGACCGGATGGCACGATTTATTTTGGTGTGGATATAACCGATGCGGGAGAATTTCCTCTGTTTGCGGTCAACCCGGACGGCAGTGAAAAATGGCGCTTCCTAACGGGTGATGATGTCGACAATATCCCGGCTTTGAGCCCGGATGGCAGTGTGGTTTATGCAGTGTCCAATGATGGCAACCTGTACGCCGTCGATGCGGCCATCGGACCTGATCCCAGCACCGGTGAGCCCCTGTGGAGTTTTGCTATTGTAACCGACACCGCTGATTCACCGGCAAATGTGACCTCCTCTCCGGCTGTGGATCCAACCACCGGCAACATCTATGTCGGTTCGGATGACACCAACGTCTATGCCCTGACACCCTTTGACGAAGAGCCGCGCAATCAACAAGGACTGTTGCTGGACGCTGCCGCCGATGCCGGAGGCATCGCTGACAGTGCCGTAGACTGGTTAAACGGGGCCGCCACGAAAGGTCCCTGGGCCGTACGGCTTGAAGTGGATCGCATTACGCAAGCGGCGGGGGGTGAGGGCGATTATGAACTGCGCCTGTGGATGAAACAATGCGATGATGCGGATTGTATCACGCTAAACGGGGCATCTGATCCATTTTTCAAAGACACGCGAATCATTTACAATCAAGCCCCGAATCTGGTGCAATTTTTCCAACTGGACGCTCTGGATAACGCTAAATTCGATCGCTTCCTGTTTGGATTCACCGCTGCCGCCGGCGCCCAGGCGCTGAATGTAGATATTATAAATTTTGCGCAAAGCTTTATTCGCGTGGGCGATCCGATCATCACGCCCTGATTTTGAACCGGTAGATTTTATGGCATTTTTGTGATTCCAAGACACGACTGAAAGTTTAACACAAAAAGCCTGCTGATATATCAGCAGGCTTTTTGAATGCGAAAAACAATTTTGATTAAATTGTGCTCTGGAATGATGGCGAGCTTACTTTTACATCACACGAATATCCAGCGGATTGCTGCAATCAGCATTACCCACAATGCAATCGATATCGGTAATCCAATCAACATTCGGCGGTAAAGCATGGCGTTTATCCTCAAAGCGGTGCCGGCTTATCTAATCATCATTTTCAGGTTTGCCGGACAGCAGCATGTAAATGAAAAATGCCAGGCCGAATCCGATCAAACCAAAGCCGATAAAAACCAGGTTATCCAAATTATGACCTCCTATAGCAGTTGTCATAAATATGTTCCGTAATATGACAAACGCTTCAAACGATCCGAAACAGGTGTGCCTTCCAGCACCCCGGGCCATTCACATATACCACCACATCCAGCCGGCTTCCGACATATCCAGGTGCAATTTTGAAAAGAATCCCGGCTGATCAATAGGCAAGGCTTAATGCGCCACGGATTCATTGGAAACGTCGAGCGAATCCTGGGACCTGTATTTTTCCAGCAAATCCTGAATCGCTTCTTCAAGAATGTCATTCTGGCGCTTGTCTAATCTGGCAGCCAGTACCTTGATTTCCCTGATAAGCTTGGTGTCCAGGGTGGTATTATACATTTTTCTTGTACCCATAACATTTATCCTCTTATAGAAGTATCGGTAACTATAATCGGAACTTTAATAAAAAAACGGGAAACGCCAAGAAAACGTTGCCCGTTTTTGAAAAGAAAATTTTTTATTTTAAATCAATCACTTAACCCATTTGTTTCTGTTCGTCAACCAGGGTTAACGGCCGGAGGCGGACCCATTTTGGCAAACTGGGTTTTGAAATACTGTTTAAAGGCCATGATCGCATACTGGGGCGCCCGGATACCGATGTATTTTTGATGGGCTACCAGCACCGACAGGATGATCGTGCTGTCGCCGCCTTTGTCCTGAGCATATCCGACAAACCATTCATATTTGATGTCGTCGGTTTTGTTATTGATCGTGCCGGTTTTGCCGCCGATTTCCAGTCTGGAAATAATTTTGTCTTTACGATATTTGCGAAATGTACCGCGTACCGTGCCCGATCGAATCGTGGTTTTCATCAGCTCGCGCATGGCAGCCGACGTATGCGGCGCAAAGGCCTGGGTGACGACTGCGGGCTGGCTTTGGTATAATTCAATTCCTTTTTCATCACGGATGCGTTCGATGATGGTAGGCTCGATCAGTTTACCCCGGTTGAAAATCGTAGCCGATATCAGCGCACCGTGAACCGGCGACATCCGCGTCTGGCGGTTAAATCCGCAGGCAATCTCAGCCCATTGATAGGGTTCATCGGTAATCACGGTCTGGCTGGGCGCCAGAAAAACTTCAAAATTGATTTCACGGTTGAACCCGAATGCCGTGGCATAGGTTTCCAGCTGCGTTTTGCCCAGGTGCAGGGCCCCCAGTTTGCCGAAAACCGGATTGACCGATTTGGCAAACGCCTCTTTTAATGTGATGCTGTGGGTATATTTGTTTCTTTTTTCTTTGAGTTGGGATTTGTAGAGGGTGTATTTGCGGCCGTTATAGCGCAGCTTTGAATTGAGCCGCAAATTGCCTTTTTCCAGCGCAGCCGCCGCGGTAACGATTTTAAAAATGCTGGCCGCCGGAAAGGAGCTGTCCAGGCAGGGGTTGTTTGACGGATCAGCCTTGTTAAATCCTACCAGAGACAGAATGCGACCGTCCTCCGGGTCCATGGCAACGATACCGATGTGGCTTGAATTTTTGCGATCCAGTTTTTGAGTCAGATAGTTTTGCAGCGCCGGGTCGATACTGGTCTGGACCTGCAGGCGCCGGCCGTTATTCTGGACTTCAAAAATACGACCCTGCAAATCTGCAAAATGGCGGCTGTCGATAAATCGATGAATTTGATCTTTGTGATAAGATACAGCCGCTGACGCTTTTTGAGAATCCAACTGTTCGTGAGGGCCTCTTATGGGTTGCGCCGTTTT
>JASFIG010000506.1:0-3265 GCA_050122795.1 Desulfobacterales bacterium | reverse complement strand
GCTCACCGGTCTGCTTGATGTGATCGGTTCCGGCGTTGAGCATTTTTAAGGGCCTGATGACAAAATTTTGCAGGCCCATCAGGGTCAGGGCACTGAGCAGCAACAGCGCCACAAACAGCGCCGCCAGAATTTTTAAAACAAACGCCCAGATCACTTTGTTGACTTCGGCAACCGGAACGACGGCTGCCAGCTTCCACTCCAATATCGGTGACGTATAATAAAAAGCATACCGCTCCTGCCCATCCCTTTCAAAGACCGTAACGCCATCGATGCTGGTATACAGATCCTCGAACAGCTGGGAATCCGTCTCTTTTAGACTGGTAAAAAGTGCCGATGGATCAGGACTCGCCAGAATGGTGCCTTTCTCGTCGGCCAGCGCCACATAGCCGTCGTAGTCGAGTTTGATATTGGAAATGTACTGGGTGAGCTCCTTGAGAGTGATCGAAGTGCCCACAACCCCGTATACGGTTCCTTCAGGATCTACCAGGGCTTTGACGAATCCGATGCTGATATCAGGGCTGGTGACCGAGCGAAACGGCGGGGTCCGTACCACAATTCCGGGATTTTCCACGGCTGAAATATACCAGGGCCGGGTGCGGGGGTCATAGCGGGTAGGCCGGGCGCGCGGGTGGGAACGCACGAAGCTACCGTTTTCACGCCCCATATAAACCGAATGAACATAAGGATGGGTTGTGCGGTAGCCGTTTAAGACAGAAATGATGCGTTTCTCCAGCTCGCCGTAGTCATATTTAAATGTTTTTTCGTCGGTCTCCAAAAAGGAAGTAAAATTGTCATCTGCGCGAGAGCGCACGGACTCGTCTTGCGCAATGGTTTCCAGGTCATGCTCCATGCCCTTGAGCAAGCGACTCAGCCCGAAATCGATGTGTTTTAGCTGCTCCCCGTAGTTTCGGGCGATGCGCTCAATGGTGACATCCTTTAAGGCCGTTGCCAGAAAGCTGCCGATCACCAGCATAATAAACAAAGCCGCCCCGGCATACAGCAGCAATAGTTTGTATTTAAGCTTCATTGGAATTCCTTAAACAAAAAACGAGCTAAAATTAAAAATGATCTAAAATGCCTAAATTAAAAAATTATATCCGACGAGAGCTTCCAGGTCGAACGATTATCTTTTTTTTAATAGACGGAGCGCCACGCGGCGCAAGCGCCTGCGCTGCGCGAGTGACACCATAATTTTAGGCACTTCTTATTTAGGCCCACCTTTGAAACGCTCATTTTTATTTAAGTTGAGCGATTGTCGAGGTTGCCGCTTGTGAAAGTAATTTGAAACGCTTATATCTAGATGAAGCTATCTCAAAAATAGTAGATTACGCCCAAGGGCGCGGCGCAAAACCGATTCAAAAACGGAGCATACACGTTAGTATTCGAGTATTTTGAATCGGTTTTTAACAAAGCCATTGGGCGATAGATGCATTTTTGAGATAGCTTCAAATTATTTTTGAGTGAGTATCTCAACCCCCGTCCAATCATCCGGCACACCGTTGACCATATAGTTGGCGGAGCGTTTCAGATAAATGCGGGCGGCACGGTCTTCGGGGTGTTTTTCCAGCACCTGGTTGAACTTAACACTGGCCTCGGAAAATTTGCGGTCATAATACAGGCAGAGGCCCTGCTCGAAATCTTCTTTGGTCTTTTCCTTCAATTCGATCACTTCCGGTGGATCGCCGTCAAAGACCTCATGCACCGAAACCGGATCTTTTTTGCCCTTGACCTGAACCTTGTCCACGAAGCGATGCTTGTATCGGTCGGGATCTCTCAGCTGTTTCAGAGTGGGCTCACTGATGCTGATCGAAGAGCCATATACGCGGGTTAATCCTTCAAGACGCGAGGCCAGATTGACCGCATCGGCCACCACCGTGCCCTGCATGCGCTCTGCATGACCAATGATGCCAAGCATCAAATCGCCAATATGCAGCCCTACGCCGATGCCGATGGGTTGATAACCTTTTTTCTGTCGCTCTTTATTATATTCTGAAACAGCTGCATGCATCGCAATGGCCGCCTGAACGCCGTCATCAGCACAATCCGGAAACAGCGCCATCATGCCGTCTCCCTGGAAGTTGTCGATAAACCCCTGGTGAGCGGTTATTACCGGGCTGACCCGATTTAAAAAGGCGTTGATAAAATTAAAACTTTCCTGGGCCGTCATGTCCTCTGAGAGGGTGGTCCAGCCCCGGATATCTGAAAATAACACGGTCATCTGCTTGGCAGTCTGATCCCCCAGGATAACGTCTAAGATGCTTTCCTTCATCAACAGATTTAAGAATTCCCGGGGAACAAAACGTTGATAGGCTTTGTTTAACTCTTGTAACTGAGCTGTGCGTTTTTTGACCCGTTCCTCCAAAAAGTCGTTGGCTTCCTGTAATTCTTTGTTTTTTTGGTCCAGGGCTTTCTTTAGTCGGTATACTGTCAGGTGCGTGTTGACGCGGGCGATGACCTCATCGGGCTGAAACGGCTTGGTGACATAATCCACCGCACCCAGATCCAGGCCTTGCACCTTATCTTTGGTGTCGGTCAGAGCCGAAAGAAAAATGACCGGAATCTCTGCGGTGGCCGGGTCGGCTTTTAAGCGACGGCAAACTTCGTAACCATCGATTCCCGGCATCATAATGTCCAGCAAAATCAAATTCGGCTTTGCTTTGCCGGCAATGGAAAGGGCGGCCCTGCCATCTTTGGCAATCAGCAGTTTATAACCGCGGCCATCCAGGGTTTCAAACAGCAGTTGAAGATTGGTAGGGTTGTCGTCCACCAGCAGGATGGCTTCTTCTGCGGTATTATCTGGGGTCATCGGTTATACTCCTGGTCTCAGAAGACAGAGGTCAGAAGACAGATGGCAGATGAAAATTTGAGTATCAGATGAACGATCTGTCTTCTGTTTTCTGTTCTCTGTCCTCTGTATTGTTCTGACACCTGAAACCAATATTGAAGTCAAAAGAGATAATTTATAGCGTATCTGTATGGCTCCATACTATAATGATACCTCTTGGATGCCGTCTTCAACCGTATCCTTGATCGGAATCATGGCGGTAAAACCGCTGACCTCAAAAATTTCGTAAACATATTCTTTTAGGGCGGCAAGTGCCACCTTGCCTTCTCTGCGTCTGATTTCCTTGGAGGCTCCCAGGATAACCCGTAACCCGCCACTGCTGAGGTACTCCAGCCCGCTTAAGTCAAAGATCAACCGATTTTGGTCTCCCTCCAACGCTGTATTGATTTCCCCTTCGGCAACCGGTGCATTAGCGGCATC
>JASFIG010000505.1:0-3283 GCA_050122795.1 Desulfobacterales bacterium | reverse complement strand
GTCCACCTGGTGGGCAGACGGCAGGAGTTTGCCCGGTGGTTTCTTGCGCAGCACGAATTTTACATCAGCGCAATCTAAAAGAAATGTCGGATTTGATTGTCCGCCTTCAAACTGCAAAATTCCGACCGGTTCGGAGAAACCATCCAGTTGGGATTTCAAATATTCTGACAGTGCGGCTTCATCAAAACGGTGCGCCTCCCTTACCGGCGTAAGCTTGGCTTCAGTGTTCATTATTCTTTTCCCAGTTCCAATCTGGCAATCACCTCACGATGAACTTCATCGGGTCCATCAGCCAATCGCAGGGTACGGATATTGGCATAGGCTCCGGCCAGCCAGGTGTCATTACAGACGCCCAGACCGCCGTGGGCTTGAATCGCGCGGTCGATAACTTTAAGCGCCATATTGGGAGCAACCACTTTTATCATGGCAATTTCAGTGCGCGCCACTTTATTGCCGACCGTGTCCATGCGGTGGGCGGCGTAGAGTGTCAGCAGCCGGGCCTGATCGATTTCGCAGCGTGATCGGGCAATATCCTGGCGAATCTGGCCCATTTCAGCCAGCGGGCGTCCGAACGCCACGCGGGTTTTAACCCGTCGACACATCTGTTGCAACGCTCGGTCGGCAACGCCAATCGTTCGCATGCAGTGGTGGATTCTGCCGGGGCCAAGGCGCCCCTGAGCGATTTCAAATCCTCGACCCTCTCCGAGTAAAATGTTTGTGACCGGGACGCGTACGTCTTTAAAGTCTATTTCAGCATGTCCATGGGGCGCACCGTCATATCCGAAAACCGGCAGCATGCGCTTGACTTCCACCCCCGGGGTATCGCGGGGGACAAGAATCATGGACTGCTGCCGATAGGGGTGCGCTTTTGGATCGGTTTTGCCCATGAATATGTAAATTTCGCAGCGCGGATCCCCGGCACCCGATATCCACCATTTGCGGCCGTTGATCACATAGTGATCGCCGTCACGGACAATACTGGCTTCGATATTGCGGGCATCTGAGGAAGCCACGGCGGGCTCCGTCATGCAAAAAGCCGATCGGATTTCAGCCTCCAACAGCGGTTTCAGCCATCGGTCTTTTTGCGCTTCGGTGCCATATCGCACCAGTACTTCCATGTTGCCGGTATCCGGCGCCGAGCAATTAAACACTTCTGACGCCCAATACACACGCCCCATGATTTCACACAGGGGCGCGTATTCATAATTGGTCAATCCGGCACCATACTCACTCTCCGGCAAAAATAGATTCCACAACCCCTCAGCCCTGGCTTTTTCTTTGAGTTCTTCCAGAAGCGGGATCACTTTCCAACGAACGCCCTCATTGAGCTGGTGCAGAAACTCCGCTTCATTGGGATAAATATATTTATCCATAAAAGCCTTGAGCCTGTCCTGCAAATCCGTTGCTTTTTCTGAAAACTCAAAAAACATGTGTTGGCCCCCCTCTCAAGAATTAGCTTATACGAAATAATTTCTCATCAAACTCCGGCCATCCTTAATAGCGTTTGAAAAAGCAGCTGGAAGTTTTGGAATCGTTTTCTTCTTATACAATACGGGTTGTATGATTTTGCCTAAGCAAATCCACGACAAAATCCGATTCCAAAATATCGGCATTAAATTTAAGGACCGCCCCTTCTCCCAGATCGACCGTTTTGAAGGGACGCTTCCAGATATTCACCAGCTCTACCCCATAGCACCTTTGCAGGACACCATATCCAATGATTTTAAACGCATGCTCCTGATTCTCGCTGGTTTTGGGATTACTTAACACCGTGCCGTCACCGATATGAATGTCAGCCACACGGTATTCTTACAACAGAGCCACCATATCTTCAACAACACGGGAAGTGGTTTCGCTGAACATTTGGCCCTGAAAATGGAAGGTACCCAAATTGATATAACCAGTCAATATTTTTTTTATAATTTCCATAGCAACAGTCTAAATTATAATATAATTTCAGAGTCATTATATAAAAAACAGCTTGACAACATATTTACAGTATTAATATAAAGATAAAAAAATGTCTTGTTTTTGTGCGATTACCACGCTCACCACTGGCCCGGGATTTTAATCTTATGGCTGGAAGCACCCATAATAATTCCTCAAAAAACCACAAAACGCGCAAAAATCCGGCTAAATGGGCTGCCATATTAAAAGCTGCTGAAAGCATTTTCGCAAAAAAAGGTTTTCACGAAGCCACCATCTCCGCCATCGCAAAAAAATCAAAGGTCTCTGAAGCGACAATTTACGAATACTTCTCTTCCAAGGAGGAATTACTTTTTTCGATCCCGGCTCAAACGACCCTGCAGTACGAGGAAAAAAGCCGTGAAATTTTAAAATATATCCCGGGTGCCGCCAACAAATTACGATTTTTGGTCCATAGCCATTTGGGGTTGTATGCCGAAAATCCCGATTACGCCAACATCGTCATGCTGACGCTCAAAGGTCATCGCAACTTTCAAAAAACCGAAGCATATAAGATCGTGCAGTCAGCTGCCAGAAAAACGATTCACGTTTTAGAGGAAGGCATGCAAAACGGAGAATTTCGCCCTGACATTCAACCCTATTTGATACGGGCCATCCTATGGGGGACGGTCGAACACCTGGTGACCCGCAAATGTTTGCTGGGCAAACCGGATGACCTGGTCGGTTTAGCAGATGATATCATCGAAACTGTCTTTCAGGGGATTGTGGTGCGGAAAAAAGAACCCACCATTAACCTTAAAGTAAAGATAGAAGACAACCTCAAACCGAAAGGAGGCAGGTCATGAAAAGACCTCAGATTCTGATGATAGTGTTAATGACGTTTTTGCTCGTCATGACCATCAGTTTCCCCGTTCTAGGGGCTGATAGCATCAAAATCGGCGTCATCGGTCCCATGCAATTTGTGCAGGGCAAACATCACTGGAACGGCGCATTGATGGCCCAGGATGAGATTAATTCCGCCGGCGGTGTCAAAGTCGGCGACAAAAAGATGACGATCGAGCTGGTCAAGGCCGATTCCAACGAATTTTTAAGCATGACGGACGCCACCAATGCCATGGAACTGTTGCTTACCCGTGAAAAGGTCGATTTCGTTGTCGGCGGTTTTCGCACCGAGGCCGTGCTGGCAATGCAGGATATTGCCATGGATTATAAAACCATTTTTTTGGGCTGCGGGGCGGCAACCAAAAAGATCTGCGACCGCGTCGGCGAAGATTATGACCGCTACAAATACTGGTTTCGCATCACACCGTTTAACAATATGTTTTTAGCCAAGACCAATTTCATTCACCTGGCAACC
>JASFIG010000504.1:0-3295 GCA_050122795.1 Desulfobacterales bacterium | reverse complement strand
CGCGCAAAAACATCCGTAAGGGCGCCAAAAAGAAACGCCGATTTGCGTTTTTGCGCCGGCTGGCCATCGGATTCTACGCCATCGCCGGTGTTGCCGGACTGCTGGCGACCAGCTGTGTGTTTGTGTTCGTCCACGATGTTATCACCCAGTGTGATACCTTCAAAGCCCGCCACGTGAAAATCGAGGGCGGGCAGCGCCTGAACGAAAAACAGATTATCGCTGTGGCGCAGGTCAAGAAAGGCGTCAATATTCTGGCGGTTAATCTGGCCATGACCCGCAAGCGCCTGCTGGCGCATCCCTGGATTGCAGAAGCTGAAGTGCGGCGTGAAATCCCCGCCGGGCTTCACATCCGGGTCTACGAGCACAGGCCGCTGGCCATTGTCGAACTGGATCGCAAATATCTTTTAAGTGCAAAGGGGCAGGTTTTTAAGGAATGGGCTGCCGGGGATCCTGCCAATTTGCCGCTGGTGCGTGGTTTGGAATTAAGCGACATCCGCAGGGCCGGTCAATCAGCGCTAACAGGCATCCAGCAACCGGCGGACGCTCAAGAACGTTTACAATCACAGGGATTGCTCAACAGACCCTTTGAAGCGGTGATGCAGGTGCTGCTGATGGGCAAACAGGCGCGCGGGATGTTGTCCAACCGTCAGATCAAACACATTCTGGTGGATCGGGAAATCGGTATTACCCTCAAGGTATTTAAACAGATGAAAACCGTTGTGCTGGGTTATCACAATTATCCGCTTAAATTCCGTATGTTCAAAAATATTCTGAATTACGGCAAAAAACGGCGGAGCTTTCCGGACTTCAATCGCATTGATCTCAACAACGTTAACCGCATCGTGGTCAATCCCGTCATGCAGGCACCGGGCGGAGACAATAAGGAGGTATGAAATGCAGGGAGATGTTATCGTCGGTCTTGATATTGGAACCACTAAAATCTGCTCGGTCGTCGGCGAAGTATCTGGAAACTCGGCCAACATCATCGGCATCGGCACCAACCCCTCAATCGGTTTGCGCAAAGGGGTGGTGGTCAATATCGAATCCACCGTGGAATCCATAAAGAAGGCTGTTGAAGAGGCCGAATTGATGGCCGGATGTGAAATTTCGGCCGTCTATGCCGGTATTGCCGGCGGCCACATCACCGGTTTTAACAGCCGCGGAATCGTTGCGGTCAAGGGTAATGAGATCGGCGAAACCGATGTCGACCGGGTCATCGACGCAGCCCGGGCGGTTGCCATCCCCATGGACCGTGAGGTCATTCACGTCCTGCCCCAGGAGTATATGGTGGATGACGAGCGTGGCATCCAGAACCCCGTGGGAATGTCCGGTGTGCGACTGGAGGCCAAAATACATATTGTCACCGGAGCAGTGGCATCGGCCCATAACATTGTTAAATGCGCCAACCGCTCAGGGCTGGATGTTTGCGATATCGTTCTGGAATCACTGGCCTCGGGCGAGGCCGTTCTGACCGATGAAGAAAAAGAGCTTGGCGTGGCCCTGCTGGATCTGGGCGGCGGAACCACGGATCTGGCCATCTTTTCCCAGAACAACATCAAACACACCTTTGTTCTGGCACTGGGCGGAAACAACCTGACCAACGACATCGCCATCGGATTACGAGCACCTCACGCCGAAGCTGAAAAGATTAAAAAGAAATACGGCAGTTGCATCGCACAAAACATCAGCGCTGATGAAACCATCGAAGTGCCCGGCATGGGCGGCCGTGAGCCCCGCAAGTTACCCCGCCAGATTCTGGGTGAGATACTGGAACCGCGCATGGAGGAAATTTTCCAACTCGTACAGCGCGAAATCATTCGATCCGGTATGGAAAATATGATTCCTTCCGGTGTCGTCATCACCGGCGGAACCGCACTTTTAGAGGGCGTGAACGAAATTGCCGAATCGATTTTCAATCTTCCCTGCCGGATCGGCAAGCCGCGTGCCATTACCGGCCTGGTGGATGTCGTCAACAACCCCATGTACGCCACCGGCGTAGGGCTCGTGCTTTACGGCGCGCGCAACCAGGATTCTCGCAAATTCAGGATTCGGGACAAAAATATTTTTAACCGCGTCATGACGCGCATGAAACGCTGGTTCAATGATGTCGTTTAAAATTCGGACTACAGATTTTTAAATTTATTTACAGCCGGTGCGTTTCGGCTTTTACATAAACAACTGGAAACTTACAAAAACCGAATTTTAGTAGGAGGAAAAAAATGTTTACCTATGTGGACCAGGAAAAATCAGCAAAAATTAAGGTAATTGGAGTCGGCGGTGCGGGCGGTAACGCCATCAACAACATGATTGCATCTCATTTGCAAGGCGTTAAATTCATTGCCGCCAATACCGACAGTCAGGCCCTGGAGATGTCAATGGCACCGGTTAAAATTCAAATGGGCGAACAGCTCACCGAAGGGCTCGGGGCCGGTGCAAATCCCCAGATCGGCCGGGATGCAGCCCTCGAGAGTGAAGAGGCCTTGCGCGCTGCGCTGGCCGACAGTCACATGGTGTTTATCACCGCCGGATTTGGAGGCGGCACCGGAACCGGCGCCGCCCCGGTAATTGCCGAAATCTGTAAGGACCTGGGTGCCCTGACTGTAGCAGTGGTGACCAAGCCGTTTTCCTTTGAGGGCAAGAAGCGCACCCAGCTGGCCGAATCTGGGATCGATACCCTCAAAAGGGTGGTCGACACGGCCATCAGCATACCCAACGATCGACTCAGGGGCCTGGCGCCTAAAAAAGCGAAACTGATGGATATGTTTTTAAAGGCCGATGAAATCCTGCTGCATTCGGTCAAAGGTATCACCGACCTGATTATGATGCCCGGGCTGGTCAATCTGGATTTTGCAGATGTCAGGACCACCATGTCCAAAGCTGGATTGGCCATAATGGGTATCGGAATTTCCGCCGGAGAAAACCGTGCAGTGGAAGCCGCCGAAAGGGCCATGTCGCATCCCCTGCTCGAAGACCTGCCGATTGCCGGAGCCAAGGGTGTGCTGATGAATATCACCAGCACCAGCGATATGGAATTTGAAGAGGTGGCTGAGGCTTCTGAGCGGATTCACGACGAAGTCGGTGACGATGCCGATATCTTCTGGGGCACCTCTATAGATGACAGCCTTGGCGATGAAATGCGTGTGACCGTCATCGCAACCGGCATCGGTGGTGAACCGGAAATGAAGATGCCCGACAACGCCGTCGAGCTGCCGTTAAGAGGCAAAGTGCGGGACATTACACCTGATGATCTGGAAAGAGACATCATCGATTACGAAGAACCCACCTTTATCCGCCA
>JASFIG010000503.1:0-3305 GCA_050122795.1 Desulfobacterales bacterium | reverse complement strand
GTACTTTATTGTTGTCGAGACCTACCAGGTGCTGCAATATCCGGAGATGTATGCCGGCATTCTGGCCATGGGGTTGCTGGGCTTGATCCTGTATCTTCTCATTTACCATCTGGAACTGAAAGTGAATCGTTATCGGGCGGAAGATAAACAGTAAACACCCTGTCCATATGACTGCCAAGAACACGGATGACATATCGAATAAGGAAGCATGGATGCTGGCAACCCGCCCCCGGACGCTGCCGGCGGCGGTCGCGCCGGTACTGGTCGGCACGGCCATGGCCATCGCCGATCAGCAATTCGCCTTGCTGCCGGCTGCAGCGGCCATGACGGTTGCCCTGCTGCTTCAAATCGGCGTCAACCTGGCCAATGATTATTTTGATTATGTCAAGGGAATCGATACCCGGGACCGCATAGGGCCGCCCCGGGTAACCCAGAGCGGATTGATTCCGCCCGGGCAGGTCAAAACCGGTATTCTGGTTGCCATCGTTTTGAGCACCATCCCAGGCCTCTATCTCGCAAGTGTGGGCGGCTGGCCGGTTATCCTGATTGGATTGTTCTGTTTTGCGGCGGCACTGGCCTATAGCGGTGGACCCTTTCCGCTGGCGTCGCATGGACTGGGTGATCTGTTTGTGTTTATTTTCTTTGGCCTGGTAGCGGTTGGCGGCACCTATTATGTCCAGGCGCTGCGGTTAACCCCGATGGTCTGGCTGATGGGCGCCATCCAGGGCCTGCTGATCACCGCCATTCTGGTGGTGAACAATCTCAGAGACATTCAAACAGATCGCCGCAGCGGCAAGCGTACCCTGGCGGTCATCATCGGTGAACGCGGTTCCAGGATTGAATATCTGCTGCTGCTCGCCACGGCATATGCCATTCCGTTCATCCTCTGGCTGGGCGGCGTCAGTTCGGCCTGGGTGATTCTGCCGGTCCTTTCACTGCCCCTGGCGATTTATTTAACGCGCCTTATCTGGAAAAGCGCCGGCGGCCTGGTGCTCAATGAGGCGCTGGCCAGTACGGCAAAATTAGTCCTCATCTACAGTTGTCTTTTATCCATCGGCCTCATCCTTCAGTCAGGTTTGCCGGTTGCCGGTTTAGCCCGTTAAGCCCGTTTAAAAGTAAGAATATCTAATTTTATGTGTTACGGGCAAACGGGCTAACGGATAACGGGCTCAACCGATTCGATGTTAATAGTCCCATGGAGGGTCATCGACCATCTGCGGTGGTTGTGGAGGATGAAGTGTATTGAGGATATCCGGATTTTCTTCAATTTGATTGAGAAAAAATGCGTCTTCGCGCGAAATAAATTCCGCATTCAAATTCTGGCCCCAGAGAAGCAAGCCTCCCTTTAGCGCGGTCCCTTTTCGATAAAGAGCACTTAAATTTTCCTGGTCTTTTTTTGAAAGGACCAGGGTCGTGCCCCTGAAGGCCTCGGCACGGATGATCAGCGGTTTCGGCCCCAGGCGGTCCCACGACAAAGCCAGATCTCGAAAATAGGATTTGCCAAGGCTGAAGACCCCATGGCGCTCTGCCCATTGTTTGGATAGCGAAAAGCGCAACGGTGTTTTTCGGCCTTCGGGCCCCACAATTTGTGGCCGGCTCTCCGCTGGAAATCCGTCAGGCACTGAGATGATCAGGCCGGATGGCGGGCCGAAATATTTATCCGAAAGCTTCCTGAGGGGAATCCGCCTGCCTTTGATTTTACCCTCGCCGATCAAACGATTGATCTGCATAATCGTCAGGTTGGCAAGGACATAACTGCCCGGATCGGTATACGGATGCCAGCCATCCCAGGTGAGCTCATTTCTGGCAAAAAACGTTTGCCGGGTGCCTTCATCATAAAAAATACTGTTGGGATATTTTACAAGTGCGGTAAACAAACGATTCGCAGATATGATATGAACATTCGGATATTGGGCCGCAAGCTCCATCAAATGGCGGTTGAGCCGAGCGTATTCCTCATAGCACAATTTTTTAGGCCGGGGTTTAACGTTTTCAAGGCGGTATTCATCGGGTGGTTTGCCCTGGGTGCAATCAATTAGCTTTTCAAAAAAAAGATCCCCCAGCAAAACCGTTGGTTTGTAATTTTCTTTTATGACATAGGATTCATTCCCCTTTTCAGAGCAATCGTACAAATCACTTTCACAATCCAGCGCCAGCGCGGCCACCAGAGTGTCGAGCACCTTTTTCTTGTCGCTGGTATATTCCAGAACCTTCATGTCGTGGTAGGTGACATCCAGCGCCAATATCAGTTTGGGCCGCTTGCGTTTATAATAATATCTGGCGGCCTTCTGGTAGGACGCTGGAAAATACCATGGAAATACATGCCCGTCACTGCCCAAACAGAGCTGATCGGCTACAATCTCCGAGGCCGAACGGGCCAAAAGGCCGTGGGATACAGAGGATCCCATCCCCATAACGGGCCCCATGCTGGATAACTCACTGGCCAAAGCGGGATTTTCCTGGCAATAGGATGGCAAGTCATCGCCCCGGGCGACAGATGCTGAGAGGAACAACATCAGGCACAGCACTGTACATCCATATTTGGTAATCGCGAATCGCATGTTCTTAAACAAAATATTATAAATCTGAGATTTTTGTCCTATCACAGATAGCAAACAGGCGCCAACAAAAAGGCGGAGGACAGTATAAATTAGGCGGTCTGCCGGGTTTTTCCTTGACAATCAGCGCCACTTCAATATTAATATGAGGCTCATTTCAACACCGAGCTGCTTTTAAAGACCTCTCAGATAGTCATCTTGGGTCATCCAAAATTTGGTTCCACAAGCGCTTGGGGAAGTGGCCTTATATCTATGCCGCAGAAAGCACTGATTCCAAATTATCAATTTCTGGAACAAATAGAAACTGCCGGACCGTATCAGGCAGGCGCATGTTACCAGTGCCGGAAGTGCACCAATGGATGTCCGGTCACCTTTGCCATGGATCTTTATCCGGACGAGGTGATCCGACTGGCGATTCTCGGGCAGCCGGAAGCGGTATTGGGTTGTGATACGATCTGGGTATGTGCGGCCTGCGAGACCTGCACCACGCGCTGTCCGAATGAGGTCAAAATTGCCGAGCTCATGGATTGTCTGAAGGAAATGGCAGTCCGAGCAGGTGTTCCTGCACCCCAACCTCAGGTTCTGGCTTTGCACAAGTCCTTTTTAAAAGATGTGAAACGCTGGGGCCGGATATTTGAGACAACCTTCCTGCCGGAATATTTCCTACGCAGCGGCGAGCTCCTGCGCAAATGGCAAACCGGTGTCTGGCGAGCTGAAATGAGACTGAGCTGGCAGATGATGCGTAAA
>JASFIG010000502.1:0-3315 GCA_050122795.1 Desulfobacterales bacterium | reverse complement strand
ATAAAAATGTCCGAATTTGCCATTCATTGCCTATCATTATTATTTGACAAGTAAACCAAAGCAGCTTAAGAATATGGAAACGATGCTTTATTTTTGATTGCATTCGGCCAAGCATGCCGGCTTCGGCTTTCAATTTCACCCGGGTGATAACCCCTTCTTCCATAAAAGTATCATAATTTCAGTAGCTTAAAATTGACATACAATCCTGCTTCCGGCGGTGCATTTCAATATCATAGAAGAATGGCAAGTACAAGAGAACAAACTGCAAAAATTTGACGAAAATACTTGACAATCTGTACCGGATCAATTACTAGATGCGCACCTTTAAAATCAAGTTGAATAAATTAAAATAAATATAAATTTCAAAATATTAGGAGATTACTTATGGCGGTACCCAAACGTAAAAAATCAAAGTCAAAGCGCGATAAGCGTCGGACCCACCAGAAGCTTGCCGCACCAAATGTGTCATCCTGCCCGGATTGTGGTGAAGCCATTCAGCCTCATCACGCCTGCCCCAATTGTGGCTATTACAAGGGCCGAAAGGTTGTTGAAACCGAAGAAGATTAGTCTTCTGTTTCATCGCATAAGCCGATTATTTTCAGAAGGATAAAATTTAATGACTTCAGATAAGACATCGAACGGCACTGATCTATATGGACTGGATCTGGAATCCAGACAAATGGTTCTGGATACGGTTGCCCAGTTAAAAAAGCGGCTTTTGACACCTGAAAAAATTGCTGAATTTGATCGTGAGGAGATATTTCCCGAAGACACCATTCGTGAAATGCTGGGCCCTGAAATCGGCCTTCAGCTTTTAATGATTCCCGAAGCGTATGGTGGTCTGGGCGGCGGTGCCCGCGACAGCTGCGCCATTACCAGAGAAATGGCTAAAATTTGTTTGGGTATCACCACCGCCTTTTTTGCCATTCAGCTGGGTGCAGATCCCATCATCGTGGGTGGAACCGAAGAACAAAAACAAAAATGGCTCGGGAGAATCGCTGCCGGAGAGGCCCTGGTAGCTTATGCGGTTACCGAACCCGATGCGGGCAGTAATGTGGCTTCGATCAAAACCAAGGCCGAACCGGTAATCGACGAGAGCGGAAACATCAGCGGCTACCGCATCAACGGAACCAAACAGTTTATATCCACCGGCGGGTATGCAGAGTTTATTACTCTGCTGGCCAATACACCCGAAGGCGCTACCTTTTTTATTGTTGAAAAAGACACCAAGGGCTACGATCGGGGCAAAGGTGAAGAAAAACACGGCATTCGCGCTTCAAACACCTCGCCATTGACATTTTCAGATGTTTTCGTGCCGGTGGAAAATGTCATCGGCGGTGTTACCGGTCAGGGGCTCAAACAGGCCAGCAAGGTCTTTGGATATACCCGCCTGATGGTCGCCTCAATGGCGCTCGGTGGCGGGGAAGCCGCCCTGGATATTGTGGTTCCCTATGCCCGGGAACGGATTCAATTCAAGACGCCGCTCTCAGAAAAGCAGGGCTACACCCACAAACTGGTCGTGCCGCATGCCGTGCGCCTGGCGGCCGCGGCGACCTATATTGACGAGGTGGCCACCAGACTGGATGCCGGGGAGCAGGGCCTTGAAGTCGAAGGCTCCATCGCCAAGCTGTTTGCTACCGAATCTGCCAACAAAGCGGCAGATGATGCCATGCAGGCGCTGGGCGGATACGGCTATATCAATGAATACGGCGTCGAAAAAATTAAACGCGATGTCAAAATTACCTGTATTTACGAAGGGACCAGCGAAATTCAGCAGAATATTATCAGTACGTTTCGCTGGAAGGTAACCCGCAAATCCAAGGGCGCCTTTTACAACGACATTGCCGACGAGATGGATAAGCTCGAATCACAGTGCAGTGAGGCCGGCTGCCGCACCATTAGCCTGGCGGCCCGGGCGCTTAACAATGCCATTTCCTTGGTCAATGACAAGCGGTTGACACGCGAGCAAATCATCATGTTTGCACTGGCGGATATGATGATGCATGTCGAAGTTGCTGCCAGCTTTGCGCGGCAGGCTGTGGGTTTTGCCGCTGAAAATCATCCGCAGGCTGAAAAAACATGTGTCTTTTCACGCGTGTTTGCCAATGACATCGCCCAGCTGACAGCGAGCAATATTTTGAAGATTGTGTACGGTTCCGGTGTTTTTGATGCCGAGCAGAGCGCGGCTTTTTTATCAGAAATTTCACACGCCAGACTGGCAGACAGCTATCAAAACATCATTGCTGACATGAACCGTGCAGCCGATATTATATTCAGTCGTTAAGCCATACCCCCATTGAGCGTTTATCGCTCAATGGGGGTATAAAAGGAGGGTCGTTTGCGATTCGAAAACAAAGTGGTCATGGTCACGGGGGGTGCGGCCGGAATCGGAAAGGTGACGGCTGAAAACTTTGCCGGAGAAGGCGCCAAAGTCGCGATTTGCGATGTCAACTCCGAGGCAGGCGAGGCCACCGCAAAAGAATTGGGTCCCGATGCTTCTTTCACGCAGGTAGATGTAGCCGACAGTGCATCCGTAAATGGCTGGATGGAAAAGGTCATAGACCGATACGGGCAAGTCGACGTGCTGGTGAACAATGCCGGCATCACCCGTGACGGCTTGATTATGCGCATGAAAGAAGAAGACTGGGATGCCGTTATCAGCGTCAACCTGAAAAGTGCCTTCAACTGTATCAAGGCGATTTCCAAAATTATGGTTCGGCAGAAATCGGGCCGCATCATTAACCTGGCCTCGGTCGTAGGGGTCATGGGCAATCCGGGGCAGGCCAACTATGTCGCTTCCAAAGCCGGCATGATCGGGCTGACCAAAACAGTTGCCAAAGAGCTCGGATCAAGGGGTATTACCGTCAATGCAGTGGCCCCGGGTTTTATTGAAACCGATATGACGGCCGTTTTATCGGAAAAAGCCCGGGAGGCGATGCTCAGTATCATCCCTTTGCAAAGAGCCGGCACGCCCCAGGATGTGGCTGAAGCCATCACGTTTCTGGCGTCCGATAGTGCGGCGTATATAACCGGGCAGGTACTTCACGTCACCGGCGGGATGTACATGTAAAAGCGGATTCTAAAATTCATCTCGCACCAAATAGCGGCGTTCCGCTCAACCAAAAAATGCTCGCGTACTACCGTGTACGCTCCGCTTTTTTGTCTGGGCGCGCCTTGCTCTTTGGCACGATCTAAAATTTATAATCCGCTTTACAAGTAAAAAATAGTATCGGTTAAAACCTAACCGTTTTAAAGCCAGTTACATAAGTATTTTGAGATCGATGTTGGTTGCTCAAAGCCGATTGCAGCGGAATT
>JASFIG010000501.1:0-3331 GCA_050122795.1 Desulfobacterales bacterium | reverse complement strand
TCGTTAATAATTGAATCTAAATTCGAGGAGGTAAATAAAATGATGAACTTGGTTAGATGGAATCCCTGGAGAGAGATGTCAACCTTGCAGCACCGAATCAACCACCTGTTTAATGATCCTTTTTTCCGCGGTGGTGAAGATGACGAACTGCGTATGGGAACCTGGTATCCGGCTGTGGATATGTTCGATAACGATGACAAGATCGTCATCAAAGCCGAGCTGCCCGGCATGGAAAAAAAAGATATTTCGGTCGATATCGAAAATCGGGTGTTGACCCTCAGCGGAGAGCGCAACTATGACAATGAGGTTAAAGAGGAAAACTACTACCGTCGTGAGAGAGCAACCGGAAAATTCAAACGCAGCTTTAATCTGCCGGCTGATGTCGATGCGGATCAGATTAAGGCCGATTTTAAAGATGGCGTTCTGAAAGTTGAAATCCCAAAACCCGAGGAGCAAAAACCCAAACAGATCACAGTTCATTAAAGCCAAGGGATACAATAGTTGACTTGCATTATTGATACCCTGAAAATAGGGCGACTTTGAGTCGCCCTATTTTTTATGCAAATTACGGGCAACGGGCTATGCAATATGATCAAATTGTTTTATATTATAAAATAGATATGAAAACTAAAAACCACAAAGACACCAAGAGCGCAAAGAGTGACGCCAAAAAAGATGCGTTCATACGCTTTGTGAACTTTGTGCCTTTGTGGTGCTATCTTTTTACAACGTTCAGGTGAGGATTGAGAGGAATGAAAAGACCCCCGGGTAAATTTCGCCGATTTTTAAGCTCCTTTTGGAACAGCGTTACGGTTGCACGCCGCTTTGTCGGCAATCTGCTGTTTCTTTTGCTGGTCATTTTTCTCATTTCCATCATATTTTTTGACAGCGAAGAAGATGTGCCCGATGATGTTGCGCTCATCTTAGCTCCCGAAGGCGATATCGTTGAACAAAAAACAGAAACAGTGAGGTCCAGCATATTATTTGGAGATGCCGCAAAAAAAGAAACGCTTTTAAGGGACATCATTGACGTGATCGATTTCGCCAAAGATGATGACCGCGTCCAGGTGATGATCCTGGATCTCAGGAAAATGGCCAGAGCCGGTATCAGCAAGATTCAGGATATTGGGACTGCCCTGGAGCGTTTCAAAAGTGAGGGGAAGCAAATTATCGCCTTTGGCGATTCTTTCAACCAGCATCAATACCTTTTGGCTGCCCATGCCGACCGGCTTTACCTGAGCCCGATGGGCACCATTTTACTGCAGGGCTTTGGCCTCTATCGAAAGTATTTCAAAACAGCCCTTGAAAAACTCAAAATACAATTTCATGCTTTTCGCGTCGGCACCTATAAATCGGCCCTGGAGCCCTTTTTACGCGACAGCATGTCTGATTATGCCAAAGAGGCCAACCTGGCCTGGCTCGATGTCCTCTGGGGTGATTACAAGCGCGTTATTTCCCAGCAACGGGGACTGGATTCGCAGCAATTGGATGACTACATCAATAATTTTCCGGCCTACCTGGCTAAAGCAGATGGTGACGCTGCTGTAGCCGCATTAAATTTTGGTCTGGTGGATGAACTGGTAAGCCGTGATCAATTGCGCCAGGAACTGATCGAGATTGTCGGCCGTGATAAAGACGGTTTAACCTTCAAGCAGATTGCATTCGACGAATATTTAAACCATATTAGACCCTCTTTGATGCCGGATCACCTGATTAAGAATAAAGTCGGCATCATCATAGCCAGCGGTATCATCCTGGATGGCGAGCAGCCGACCGGCAGAATCGGCGGTGACACCATCGCGGATCTGCTCATGCGTGCGCGTAATGACGACCAGGTAAAAGCGGTGGTCGTGCGGGTTGACAGCGGTGGGGGCAGTGCGACCGCATCTGAAGTCATTAGCCGGGAAATCGAGTTAACCCGCGATAGCGGCAAGCCTGTTTTCGTTTCCATGGGTTCTGTGGCGGCCTCGGGCGGATACTGGATTGCCGCCCAGGCAGATCAAATCTGGGCGACTCCGACGACGATAACCGGCTCGATCGGGATATTCGGCGCCTTTCCGACCTTTGAAAAAAGTCTAAAATCTCTCGGCATTACCAGCGATGGTGTCGGTACCACCGACCTTTCAGATGCGTTTGATCCCAGCCGGCCGCTCAATGATCTGATTGCCAAATCAATGAATCAAATGATCGAACGGGGCTATCAGCGCTTCATTCAGCGGGTGGCCCAAGGCCGCAATATGGAACCGGAGGCGGTCGAAGAAATAGCCCAGGGACGGGTCTGGGCCGGCACCACTGCCAAGGATCTGGGACTGGTCGATCAGCTGGGCAACCTGCAGGACACCATTCGTGCGGCTGCTGAACAGGCAAACTTAAAAGATTATGAAATTACCTATATTGCGCAACCTCTGACAACAAGGGAGCAGTTAATCAAAAGCCTCAATCGATTCATTATGACCCTATTTAGTTTCCTGCAGCCGAGCGGTCATCCGGTGCAAAAAATATATGATACGGTTGTCGACGGCGAGATCGGTCACCTTCTGCTGGCCGAGGATCCGGCCGGGTTATATGCATTCTGTCTGAATTGCACCGAGCCTTGAAAATAATACAAAAGGCGATGCAGGATAGACCTGCAATCGCCTTGATTCGTTTAGAACTTGTGGAACTTGCCGTTCCGGCAAGCAAGCGCTTAAGTTAGATCGTTTAGCAATGCATCTTTGAGCATTTTATCCGCTATTTTTTGCTCATCAATCTCATAAGTCCCATTTTCGATTTGTTCCTTAAGCTGGGCAACTTTATCCTCGCGGACATCCGGTATTGCTTCCAATTTTCTCTGCGCTTCCTGGATATCCTTGGCTGCGCCTGAAAGCGCGACTGTATCGGCCTTGGCTTGCTGCTGTTCTTGCTGCCCGGCGGCGTCCACCTTATCTTTATCCTGAACCTGATTCACATAAGCTTCGATGTTAACAGAGTCTTTGGGGGTAATTTCCATTTTCTGGCAGTCTCCTCAAACGGTCATCGGTTGCCGATCATTCTGAGCACGCAACCATTATAATTTATAATAATTCTAATTCACTGCCTTCTGCGTGTCAAATTAATTACGATTTAATTATAGTATCGGTAAAAACGTTACATACTTTAGTCTTTTTTTGCAAATTTCCACAATCCTTGGCTTTTCGAGAAAATTTACAACATACTAATAAAACTACAAAATAATGGTCAAAATGGCTTTTTGCGCTGCAAAAAGCCTAAACTGATCCAAATCTGGTTTCCATGGGCCAATATCTTATATGCCATTATCATGCCAAATAATTAAATCCTCTTCATTCGGGGT
>JASFIG010000500.1:0-3350 GCA_050122795.1 Desulfobacterales bacterium | reverse complement strand
CTGCTGATCCTGGTGATGATTTTCAGGCCAACCGGTCTGATTGCCTTTAAGGAGTTTGATGTCCGGCAGCTGGTGCAACCCAAAAAATAGATCTTGCGAATTGAGCCCCAGGCTCAATTCAGCGTTAATCGTTATTGGTTATTCGTGATTTGGTTGAACAAATGATCGATCGGATCTTATATATCATTCTTCACCAACGATTAACGTATAACAAATAACAAATAACTTCCCATCGGGCTTTAACCCGATGGGAACTGAAGAGGTATTGAATGTCTCTGTTACGGGTTGAAAATGTGACCCATTTCTTTGGTGGCCTGCGGGCGGTGCACAATTATAACCTGGAAATCAAACCGGGTGAAGTTCGTGGACTCATTGGCCCCAATGGCGCCGGCAAAACAACGATTTTCAACTTGATCACCGGCATGTACATCCCCACTGAAGGCGATGTCTTTTTAGAAGACCACAAATTAAACGGGCGCACGCCCCACGAAATTGCCGCAATGGGGATCGGCCGTACCTTTCAAAACATGCTGCTGTGGCGCCACATGACCGTCTTAGAACATGTCAAAATGGCCCGCTATTCCAAACTCGGTTACGGACTCATCGGTTCATTTTTCGGAACGCCCCGGCGCAATCGCGAAGAGGCCGAAAGCGAAGAGAAAGCCTACAGCCTGCTCAAAATGTTTCGTGTTGATCAATTTGCCGACCAGTGGGTGCCGAATTTACCCTATGGTGCTCAGCGGCGGGTTGAAATGGCCCGGGCCATGGCCACGGAGCCCAAAGTACTGTTTTTAGACGAGCCCACCGCCGGCATGAACCCCGAGGAGCTGGTTCAGATGATGGATATCATCCGCCAGATCAAGGAAGAATTTGATCTGGCCATTTTTCTGATCGAACACCGCATGAAAGTGGTCATGGAGCTGTGCGAGTACATTCAGACCCTGGTTTTCGGGGAAGTGATCGCAGAAGGTACACCGGATGAAATTCAAAATAATCCCAAAGTTATTGACGCCTATCTGGGCAAGGAGATCGTTGAGTAATGTTGTTATCTGTTGAAGGGTTGCGTGTTTCCTACGGTAATATCAAAGCCCTGCACGGGCTGAATTTTGAGATCGATGAAGGCGAAATCGTCTGTATTATCGGCGCCAACGGTGCCGGTAAAAGCACGACCCTCAAAGCCATTTCCCGCATGGTGCCGGCCGAAAAAGGCTCCAAAATGAAGTTTCAAGGAAAGGACCTGCTTGAATACGCCGCCGATAAGGTGGTCAGCCAGCTGGGCATCTCACATGTTCCCGAAGGCCGACGTCTGTTCGATAATTTGACGGTCATGGAAAATCTCAAGCTTGCCTGCTTTGCCCGTAAAGATAATGATCGGATTAAAGAAGATATCCAGCGGGTCTTTTCAATCTTTCCACGTCTGGATGAACGGCAGCTCCAGAAAGCCGGGACGCTCAGCGGCGGTGAGCAGCAGATGCTGGCGGTGGGCCGGGCATATATGAGCGGTCGTAAGGTCATGCTGCTGGATGAACCCTCGATGGGCCTGGCGCCGCTGCTGATGATGAGCATGTTTGATGCCCTCAAAGAAATTAATAGGGAGGGAACCACGATACTGCTGGTCGAACAGAATGCCCGGCTGGCCCTGCAGTTTGCCCAGCGCGGCTATGTACTCGAAAACGGCAATCTGGTCCTGGAGGGGCTTTCGGAAAATTTGCTGGAGGATCCCGAGGTCAAAAAGGCCTATCTCGGCGGCTAAACTGGTTTCTAAACTCACATCTTTTGCCCGAGGGCTGTGTTACTCGTCCTCGAAATGCGCTTACGTACTAAATGTACGCTGCGCTTTTTGTCCTCCTCGCGCCTTGCCCTCAGACAAAATCTGAGTGTTTATAAACCAGTTTACATTTTAATTTTAATTGCAATTTTTTTCTTAGGCCTTTTGAGCTCCTTAACGTCATAAGATGAGATGCGAAATCCCGCATTCTGCGGGAGCCCAACGAAAAAACCTCTCACCCCTGAAACAAAACGATTTACCATTTTATTTTGTGAGCGCTTCTTCCTTATCCACAGCTGAATGTTTGTGAATGAAACGTCTGATTATTATTTTCTTTTTATTCTTGCCCCTTATTGGCTGTGTCAGCATTCCGGAAACTGCGAGCGTGGAATACCGGCCGCAGACATTCGATTTGCTGCCCACCGACAATATATGTCATCCGGAGCTGGCGCACTCTTACCAAATTCCGTCACCGGTAGCAGCAAAAGGCTATGATAGCTCCGGTTTCAGCTTGCTGAGTTGGAACATTCAAAAAGAGAATCACAAGGGCTGGGACACAGATCTTGTCCGCTTCTCAAAGAGTGCGGATATCCTGGTCATCCAGGAGGCCTTTTTAACAGAAGACCTCAGACGGTTGCTGCGTCGCAGACCCCACTACTGGCATCTGGTGACCGCCTTCGAATATCAGGATGTCAAAGCCGGGGTATTGACGGCGGCGACCATCGAGCCGGATTTCATCTGCCCGCTGAGGATGACGGAACCCGTGATCCGTTTACCGAAAAGCATACTGATTACGCGCTACCCGCTGACCGATACGCCTTATTCCCTGATGATCGCCAACATTCATCTGATTAATTTTGTGCCTCACACCACGACATACGGGCATCAGGTGCGCCAAATGACCGAAATTCTATTGAATCATCAAGGCCCCATGATTTTAGCGGGAGATTTTAATACTTGGAGCGTGGAGCGCTTAGCAATCATTGAGGAGATGGCCGCTCGTCTGTCGTTAGCGCCTGCAACCTTCAAAACAGATCGGGCCCGCAAAGTATTCGGCTATACGGTGGATCGTGTGTATTATCGTGGTTTAACGCTGGAAGCAGCTTCGGTGATCGAGGTTCGAACCTCGGATCACAATCCATTACTGGTCAGATTCAGGTTGAATGCCGAATACAAATAAGGTTTTCTATCTCATTCCGATTTTTGTCCGGTCCCTTCCGGCTTTTTGAGCATTTCGGCAGGATCCTTCATCATCTGTTGCGCCTGACTAGCGGATAGCAAAAACGGGTAATTGCTGCCAGATGAAATCGCCGGGTAATCTTCAGCATCTTTTTCAAGCTTGGCAAATATGTCCAGCTGATGTTCCTGGATTCCATTTAATCTGACCGTGTAGATCGGATCCGTAAATGAATCCTTGTTGCGATCATCGATATATCCGCTGCATTTGAGACCGCCCAGAGTGGTCAGCAGGCGATTGAGCTCCTGATCGTTGACTTTTTTTCCGCTGCGGTCCTGCCATTCAAATTTTGCGGCCGCCGGCGGGGTCGTTTCCGGCTTTTCGGCCTGTGGCGCGGCCGGCTCG
>JASFIG010000499.1:0-3351 GCA_050122795.1 Desulfobacterales bacterium | reverse complement strand
CCGCTTGATGCCGGAAAATGTGACCGTGGTTGACAACAGCGGCAGATTGTTAACCGGTCGTAACGACCCCGCCGGTCTCTCGACGCTGAGTTCGGATCAACTCGACCACCAGCTCAAGGTCGAACGTAAGCTGGAAACGCGGGTTCTGTCGATGCTGGAAAAAGCCCTGGGGGCCAATCGGGCCATTGTGCGGGTGTCCTGTGCCTTGGATTTTAAACAGCATGAAATGACCGAGGAGCGATATTTTCCTGAAAACCAGGTGGTGCGCAGCGAACAGACTTACAATGAAACGGCCAAGGAGAACGATCCGATCCCCAAGGGCATCCCCGGGATTCAATCGAATCTGCCTGAGACCAGCGCGGCACTCAATCAAACCACCGAAGAAGAGGATACCACTTTTGCAAAGCAGGACCGCACCGTCAACTATGAGATCGGCAAATTGACCAGCCGTACTCTGGAGCCGGTGGGCGGGGTTGAGCGCATTTCGGTGGCCGTGATGGTGGATGGCACCTATCAGTCAACTGTGACCGAAGAAGGGGAAACGAAAACATCCTATGTGCCGCGCTCAGCCGAAGAATTAACCCAGATCGAAAACCTTGTCAAACGGGCGGTCAATTTCGATGCCCAGCGCGGTGATCAGGTTGAGGTGGTCAACATTCCCTTTGAGACATCCCAAATGGATCAATCTGAGACCGATTCGGCGATCCACCGATGGCTGGACAACCTCAAACAGTATAAGCCCTATTTTAAATATGCATTTTTGAGTTTGTTTTTATGTCTCACCTTTTTATTCATTGTTAAACCCCTGATCAAATGGCTGACGGGCAATGCTGCCGGCGGCACTGAACTCTTGGATCAACTCCCCAAAACCGTCGGGGAGCTTGAAAATGAGGCCGATCCGAAGCTTCTGGCCTTTAAAGATCAGATATCCCAATTAATTACCCAGGACAGCGAAGCATCACTGGGGGTGATGCGGGACTGGCTCAAAGAAGAAGAAAGCGCTGATGGCGTAAAGAGTACCCAGAATTAGGTGCGAAAAATAGATGGATTCAAAAAGCATAGCAGGCCCGGTAAAAGCGGCCATATTGATACGTGCGCTGGGGCGTCCCCACGCAGACACGCTGCTCAGTCAGCTGAGTGACACCGAAAAAGAGCGCATCCATAGCCATCTGTCGCAAATCCGGACCATCTCACCCGAGGTCGTTGAGCAGGTCGCAGCCGAATTTGCAGCCATTGCCAGCAAATATCGATCCAAACCGGGCGCATCTTCAGGGAGCGACAGCCAATTAAAAGCAGCTGACGCTCCTGTGCAATCGCAAGCCAGCGGTCTTGAAGCCCTTAAATCCTTAAATGCCGATGATATCTACGATCTGATCAAAGATGAACAGCCGCAAACCATTGCCATTATTCTGGTTCAGCTTGAGACCAACGTGGCCAGCGATGTTATTGCCAAATTACCGGATAAAATTAAAATCGAGGTGGCCATGCGGGTCATCCATCTGGATAAGGTCACGGCTGCCGTTGTCGATGAAGTCAATTCGGTTTTGAAAGACATTTTAAAGTCCAAGCAAAGCTCCGTTTCCAGTATCACCGGTGGCGTGGATCGTCTGGCGGAGATTTTAAATCAGACCGATGAAATATCCAGCGAATTAATCCTGAATGAGCTGGAGGAGGCGGACATGGAGGTTGCGTCACAGGTCAAACAGCGTATGTTTGTTTTTGAGGACATCCTGTTGGTCGATGACCGCGGTGTTCAGAAACTGCTGCGCAAAATCGAGACCATGGAACTGGCGATTGCGCTCAAAGCCGCTTCTGAGGAAGTCAGAGAAAAGATTTTCAAAAATATGTCTGAACGCGCCGGCGAGATGCTGCAAGAAGAAATAGAAGATATGGGACCGGTGCGCATGAAAGAAGTTACCGATTCGCAGCAAAACATTACCAATATTATTCAGGAAATGGAAACCAAGGGAGAACTCATCATAGCCGGCCGCCGAGGAGATGATATCGTTGCGTGATCCGATTAAAAAGACAGCCCCACCACTTGCAGATGGCTTTCAACTGCATTATTTCCCCAATATTCCGATTGACGAGCCCGTCGCTGACCATGGCCGCCGGACCCATAACAGCGAATTTAAGCGCTCGCATTTTGAAGATCTGGACCCGGAGCCAGCCTGTCCGGCAGCTCCATCCCCTTCAGAGGTCATCGCAGCGCCGGTGGTCGATCCGGGACCGTCAGTTGATGAGATTAAAGAAAGTGCCTTTCAAAAAGGGTTTCTCGAAGGTAAAAGAGTGGGTTTTGAATCCGGCTCGAAGCGAGCCGATGCAATCATAGAAACCCTGCAGCAAACTCTTGAACAACTGCACAGCATGCGCTGCGACATTCATCAGGAAATTGAAAAAGAAGTCACCCACCTGGCGTTATCAATTGCAAAAAAAATTGTCTGTCATGAGATCAAAACCACCCGGGAAACGGTTGCCTGTGTTGTCCGCGAAGCCCTGGCACGCGTTGACAACTCCGGCAAGATAAAGATTAAACTCAACCCGGAAGATCTTCGATTCATTCAAGAAACCCAGTCTCAATTTAACCGCTTTTTAGATGATTTTGATGATGTTCAACTGGAAGCCGAGGACTCGATTCAAAGCGGTGGCTGTTTTATCGAGACCGATAGGGGAGATATCGACGCGCGCATCGAAAAACAATTTGAAGCGATCGAGGAAGCATTCCAGGCTCAGTTTGAACAGCCGCAACAGGAGCCCGAATAAGCAACCATGGCAATTCCCTTAGGTCTGGATAAATATCGCCACTGTGTGGACGCCGCCTGCACCATTCAGGCCCAGGGAAAAGTCACCAACATCGTGGGTCTGGTCATCGAAGCCCAGGGTCCGATGTCCCGCCTGGGAACCGTGTGCGATATTTATACCCCAGGTGATCTTCGCAAGATAAGCGCCGAGGTCCTGGGGTTTCGGGACAATAAGGTCATGATGATGCCCCTGGAGGAAATGCGGGGCATCGGCCCCGGCTGCCCGATCGTTGCCCGTCAGCAGCGTGCGGTCATTCCGGTCGGGGCCGGGTTATTGGGACGGGTTATTGATGGACTCGGCAACCCCATCGACGCTAAAGGGCCGATTGCGGTTGAATGCGAATATCCGATTTACGGTGTGCCGGTTAACCCCCTGTCCCGCAAACGGATTACCCAGCCGCTTGATCTGGGCATCCGCGCCATTAATGGCCTCTTAACGCTGGGCTGTGGTCAGCGCATCGGTATTTTTGCTGGCTCCGGAGTCGGCAAAAGCGTGCTGCTGGGTATGATCGCGCGCAAAACCGCTGCCGATGTCAACGTCATCGCCCTG
>JASFIG010000498.1:0-3364 GCA_050122795.1 Desulfobacterales bacterium | reverse complement strand
GGGCGCTTTCGCAAGCTTGCGGCTTCGCACTCGCATGCTACGCCGAAACAGGTCGCCGCGGCAAGCAGAGCTCAAGGGTTTCATGATTCGACGGTTCAGCAGTTCCGAGTTATGGGTGGTTTGTATTCTCGAGGACGAGAACGAGGCCGAAAATTCATACTCCTCATCGTACTCGTCCCCGTACTCGATAGTCAACCCAGTTTGCCTACTTATAGATAGAGCCGGCGTCAATCCGAAGTCATGTGCCGACAACAATACCGCCGTCAACTCGCAGGGTTTCGCCGGTAATAAAGCCAGCTTCATCGGATGCCAGAAAAAGATAGGCGTTGGCAATATCAAGCGGTTGCCCCATGCGTCCCAGCGGGGTGCGTGCCTTCATGCCTTCAATTATTTTAGGCGGCATGGAGGATAAAATGTCGGTGGCCGTAAATCCGGGAGCCACGGCGTTGACGCGAATATGATAGCGACCCAGCTCTCGCGCCCAGACTTTGGTCATGCCGATCACACCGGCTTTGGTGGCCACGTAATTGGTCTGACCTAAATTGCCGTCGATGCCGACAATCGAGGTGGCATTCAGGATAACGCCGCTCCCCTGCCGGATCATGATCGGGGCCACCGCCTGAGTGCAATTAAAGACACCTTTGAGATTGATGGCGATCACCAGATCAAAATCGGCCTCGGCCATCTGTTTTACCAGTTCACCTTCTTTGACCTTTACCAGCAAACTATCACGCACAATCCCGGCATTGTTGACCAGCACATCGATCCGACCGGATGTATCCGCTACAGTATTCATCCATTTGTCAACTGACGCTTTGTCGGTCACATCCACCCGGTAAAATTCAGCATCATGGCCGATCTCTTTGATGGCCGCCTCACCTGCATTTTGATCCACATCACAAATGACGACATGGGCCCCTTCTTCGGCAAAGCGCACGGCAGTGGCCTTGCCGATACCGGCGGCACCGCCGGTGATCAGGCAAACTTTGTCCTTTAGACGCATGGGCTCCTCCTCTTTATTTAATAAATAACTGAAAGTTCACAGCGTTTCATTTCAACTCCATGCAAAAGGCGACATGGATGATCGTCCGCGAATACGGCGCACCGTCTGAGTGAATTAGGGATCGTTACAAAAGGACAGGGATCGGCAAGTTGCCACTGATCGCAACTTAAGCCTAATTCAGACAACTTATGGTTGTTATATCCGCCACTGTTCTTTTGTTGCGAGCCCTTATACACGAGTTTGCGCAGGATTCGCGGGCGATTATTTATGTCGCGGCCACATCATCAAAATCCCCAACCTACAGATGGCTACAGGGGTTCGAACGCCAAATAGGTCTCTTTTTTATCTCCCACTTCTGTATGCAAATATTTGGCTTTAAGCGACATCCCAACTTTGATGGCTTCCGGTTTATTGGGGTCCAGTCCTTCGATACGGGCATCCACCCGCCCGCCTTCATCCAGCTCGACAACACCGGAGATATATGGATTTTTGCGGTTGTAGCCCTGGGCAATCATAAAGGGGGGGGCAATCGTGATGCAAGTAAAGGCAGCCAGACGACCGGTGCCTTTCAGCTGTACCCATTCCATATCGGAGCTGAAGCATTTGACGCAAATTGAGCGCGGCGGCACATAGCGGGCATCACATTCGCTGCACCTGGATCCCATCAATTTTTCTTCTTTCAGGTAGTGCTCATAGGTAATATCGCTAAAAGGCTTTTCTTCCATCGATTATCTCCTTTTATCAAGGGTTCAAAGGTTCAGCGTTCTGAGTTCAGGGTTCCGAGTTTCCGTCTCAAGGTCTAAAGATTTTGTTTCCGGCGGCACCACTGGTCCTCAGAACCCTTGATGTGCAACCGGCAACATAGGTAAGCCATGAGCCTTGAACCCTGAACCCTTGAACCTTTATCTTCTTTCAAGAATCGTAAACGTACAGGTGCCGCCGGTGCCGCCCAGGTTATGCGCTCCACCGATCCGCAGGTCACCGGCCGGAACCTGCCGTGGACCGGCCAGGCCCCGCAGCTGGGTCCAGACCTCGTACAGCTGGGAAATCCCGGTGGCACCCACCGGATGCCCCTTGCATTTGAGGCCGCCGGATGTATTGATGGGTTTGGGTCCGTCCAGGCGTGTTGCCCCGTCTGCAATGGCCTTGTAACCTTCGCCAGGCTTAAAAAAGCCTAAATCCTCTACGTGCACAAGCTCTGCGATCGAGAAACAATCGTGTACTTCGGAGAACTGGATGTCATCCGGAGTCAGTCCGGACATCCCGTAAGCCTCCCGGGCCGCATAGCGTGTGGCTTCAAAATAGGTCAGATCGTCACTGGCATGAAACCCCCGTCCGCTGCCCTGCCCCAATCCGGCCACGAAAATCGGATCGTCGGTAAAGTTTGTGGCGATCTCTTCTGCCACCAGCAACATACAGCTGGCCCCATCACTGATCGGGCAACAATCAAAAAGGTGCATGGGCCAGGCAACCACCGGGTTGGCACGCGGATCAGCAAGAAAATCCTTTTCGGATTGCCATCCCGGATCGATATTTTCCCGCTTTTTGAGACTTTCCTTTTTTTTGTTCATCAAATCCTGGATCGTGACGGGAAACTGGGCTTTGGGATTCAGCGGTGCATTGTTGTGGCTCTTGATCGTGATATTCATCAAATGCTCACGATTGGCGCCGTATCTGGCAAAATAGGCCGTGGCCACAGCACCAAAAACACCCGGGAAGGTAAAACCCGCCCGCCCTTCATAGGGCACGGTCGCCAGTGCAAGCCCCTCGGCGACCTCCTCGGTGGTGCGCTTGGACATCTCTTCCACGCCGCCGACCAGAACCATATCGTAAAAACCGGAGGCAATTGCAAAAACACCTTCTCTGAAAGCCAGCGCACTGGATGCACAGGCGCCTTCGGTGCGGGTCGCCGGTTTGGGCGCAATCCCCACCAGATCCGAGATGATCGGCGCCCAGTGAGACTGATGCATAAAATAGTCGTTACTGAAATTCCCCAGATAAAGGGCATCGATGTCTTTGGGATCAAAACCCTTGTCCACGGAAACGATCAGTTCCCGGAAGGCATCGGCAAACAGATCCTTGGAATCTTTATCCTTAAACATACCGAATTGGGACATCCCGGCCCCGACGATGGCCACGCCTCTGCCGAGCTTCCTGTTTTGTTTCATTCCAATTGTCTCCCTATTTTACAGTTATTGTTGGTGTTTGAAGGTGAGAAATTCGTGATACCGTTTTAAAACCCATAAGCACTTCGCGTCCATGCAAAGGGTAGAGAATTCGGCCGGTTGTGGTATAGCCATTAGCAGGAAAATATTTTTATATCAAGAATTTTGCAAGTCATGGATATGAATGCGAACCTAA
>JASFIG010000497.1:0-3382 GCA_050122795.1 Desulfobacterales bacterium | reverse complement strand
TAAAACGAGGCTTACTTTTCGGGTTTTTTCTTGGCCATCTCTTCCTCTCCCGCTTGAATGGTAGCTAACGCTGCAGCTGCAGCAGCCTGGCGCTGAATTTCATCGTTTGCGTTCTTATCTTTTTGCTGTTGTTCATTTTCCCCCTGTGTGTCGGCTTGGCCACTGGTCTCCGGTGGCATGTAAACGGTCACATTGCGATGTGCGAATTCGATGCCTTCCTCCTTGAAAGCTTCCTGCATGAGCCGGTAAACTTCCTTGCGGATGGCAAACTGGTCGCCAGGTATGGTTTTGTATTTGACCCGCATAATCATGGCCGAATCATCCATCTCACGCACGCCCTGGGATTTGATCGGCTCCAGCAACTTGGGTCCCAGTTCCGGATTTTCCATGATTACCTTATAGACCTTCTTCTTGATAATCTTACGTATCTTTTCCACATCGGCATCATATCGCACTCGGAAGTCGAGTTTCATAATGACATAATCTCGGCTAAGGTTCGTCACCAGACTGATGTCACCGAAAGGGATAAAGTTGACCATGCCCCTTGGGTTACGCAACCGGAGGGAACGCAGGGAGATGTGCTCCACAGTCCCCTTGGTGCCGGAAACTTCCAAATAGTCACCGACCCGAAAAGCATCGTCCATGAGAAAAAACACCCCCGAAATAATGTCCTTTACCAGGGTCTGGGCACCAAAGCCAATCGCAAGACCAAAAACGCCGGCACCTGCGATCAGCGGGCCGATGTTCACTCCCAGGGACGATAAAACAATCAGAACGGCCATAACAAAGATGACCACCAGCATGAATTTTCGCAGAAGCAAAAGCAGGGTCGCGATACGCGACCCACCGGCGCCGCCCTCTTCCATCTCCTCTTCTTCCTCAGGCATTTCCTGCTGCATGCGCCGCATGATGGCCGCGTTGATGATGCCCCAGGCAACGTAGCAGACCAACACGACCACCAGGATCTTTGTTAGGGTTCCGACCACCGCCTCCCCGATCGGCAGGGAAATGCCCCAAATTTCCAAAACCCATAAAAACAGCAACACCGCCAGGGACAAACGCAGAGCGGTGCGCAGCGGGCCTTTCATTCGTTCGAGGTCCAGGCGCCTTCCGGCGGCTGCCTCATCCTTTGAGGCATCGTCAGCCATCATTCCGACGGCTTCAGTCTCAACCTTTTCCTCCGGCTCGACAGATACCGCATCTGCATGCGCAGTCTGCTCCTGGGGCTGTCCGACGATGCCGAAAGCCGCCTCCAGCATCAAACGCAAAATCCAGTCCAGCAGAAAGTAAAGCGGTATCATCAGCAGGGTCAGGATCGCCTGGTTCGAGGCGGTTCCTAAAATGCCGGCACCGATTGCCGCCGCCAGCAACAGCAAAACCGCAAAGATCGCAAAGTGATGCCACTTTTGCGCCAGCCGATAGCTCAGGCAGGTTTCCGGCAGATCCCGGCTCAACGCCGCGGCCGCTGCCTTGCGTTTTTGCACAATCATCCAGATCATTATCCCTGCCGCGATCAAGCCGACCAGCGTGCCGAACTTGATCTGCGTCAGCTCGCTGGCGCCTGCCAGGCCGATCACACCTTTGGTCACATTGCCGAAGCAGATAACAAAGATCAGCGCCATGAGCCAGTAGTGCAGATACAGTGCTGTTTCGTCGCTGAATGGCAGAATCCGCAGCGCCGGGGTGCGCGGGGCCAGGAAAAAGCGCAATACCAGGTAGGCGCCCTGAAAGAAAGCCAGGCCTGCCAGGTAAGCGGCCAAGAGGACGCGCTGGCCGGCGGTGCGGTCCAGGAAAAGGAAAAAAAAGACCAGGGCCGCAACGATGAAGATAATGATGGCCGCTAAATCCAGCAGGGCCCGCGAGCCAAGGGATCCGATTTTGGCGATCCATCCGGAAGGCGTGCTCGATGCAATGCGACGTCGGGCCGCTGCGGTGTAAAGCACAAACAGCCATGCGATCAAAAGGGCGCCGGCCAACACGGCCGCAACACTGATAATGACCCTGGCCACACTTTTGGTCCCGCGTTCTCCCCTGAGAAGAAAGGTGTATATAGCCCTGGCCTGATGTGGCGCAGCACGGCCGCCGGAGCGGATATATTCGATGCGGGTTTGCAGCAAAGATGTCAGGTTTTTTATTTTATCGATCAAGCCGGCAACGCCCTCAGGCTTTACCTCGACGTCCGTCTCCTGTTGGGCCTGCAGCTTGAGCTCCTTGATCAGCAATCGTCGCACCTGTTCGTCGCTAAGACCGGCAACGATTTGATCAACCTGGGTTGCGCTCATATCTTCAGGGAGGGAATCGCTTTCAGGGCCCCCTTCTGTTGCCTTTTCTTGGCCTTTAATGGCCAACATTGGATTTTGTGACCAAGCCGTCGCATTCAGGCATATAACTATAATTCCGACCCACACGATCATTCTCAAGTTTTTTACATGCATTTCGTGTTTCCTTTCGTTTTTCCCCACAACCGGATTCTCTTCGTTCGGGCTGTCTTTTGGTCCTTAAAAAAAAGTTGTAATCAAATCCAAAGGACGGTCCGCATTACTCCTCGATCCATTTCTTGAAGGGCCTTGCCTTGCTTGGTCTGCATGAACAGGTCGACTTTCAGATAGGTATACTTTTCATTGTAGAAACTGGATAATTTTTGTTGGTAGCACTTATCCGGGAACCGCGCTGAATCGATATACTCGGCGTACATATTGATTGGACTGGGCACATCCTGTCGCAGTTTCATCTGGATTTCGTTCAGGATAAGATCGTAGGCCGGAAGGCGGTATTCGACAGAAAGCAGGATCAGGACATTTTTAGGTGTAGCTGATTCTGCTGCTGCGGGAAGAGGCGAAGCAAAAAAAAGCACGCCGGTGAGAATAATGATGACACGGCGTCGAAAATAATAGTCGGTATAAAGCTTCATTTTTTATAGTAAACCGAATGAGATTTAGAAAGCAACGTGATCAGCATGATCTTTCTATGAAATATTTCCTTGTTTTGCAAGGATACCGACCCAAAAAAATGGGATGAAGCCCATGGGTATGACAAGTGGCACCAATGGCGCCCTGAAATTCCACTGCAAAAAACATGAATTTCCAATTTAATATAATCGTATAAATTGATTCGATTACACATGGAAGCCTTCAACATTCTGGAGGGGTCCAAATTGTGGATAGCATGCCTGTATCGAATCTTTGGAACCCCATAAAAATTATTGCACATTTCATTTGGCAATCCTAAAATTTTAAGATTGGATCTTGAATTTTGTTAGAAAATAGAAAACCGGCATCGGATAATCGAATCTGAAGCCGGTCTCAAAATATCGCCTTTTTTGTGTGGTTGCTTCCGTTAATGCAAAAAAATTAGATCTTATTTTTAAGGCAACGCCTCCCTT
>JASFIG010000496.1:0-3387 GCA_050122795.1 Desulfobacterales bacterium | reverse complement strand
CCCCATTGTCTGAGCGCTTTCATACATCACTATGCCGATTTAAAGGGCGCTGTTGAAAGCGAGCATTACAGCGAGCTGCTATACCGTCTGGTCGAGGAAGGCCGCTTACAGCCCGCCCGGGAGTTGGCCTACACGGTTACCTATCATGATCCCTGCTATCTGGGACGTCACAACCACATCTACGAAGCGCCGCGCCGACTGCTGCAAAGCGTTCCGGGGCTGACGCTGATCGAAATGGCGAGCAACAGAGAAAATAGCCTGTGCTGTGGGGGCGGCGGCGGTGGTGCCTGGAGCAATGTCCCCCCACACCAGCGCCTGGGTGTGCTGCGCATCGAAGAGGCGCTGAGGACCGGTGCCGAGGTGATTGCCACGGCCTGCCCCTATTGTATCCGCATGCTGAGCGAGGCTATCCGGCAACTGGGTGTTCAGGATCAACTTGTCGTGCGGGATCTGGCTGAGTTGCTATTGCAGTCGGTGACGATCAAGGATGAAGCCCTTATGACAGAAGGCGTTGATCAGGAGGTCTGCCATGTCTGAACGAATCGGATTTTATATCTGCCACTGCGGCATCAATATCGCTTACCGGGTACGGGTGAAGGAGGTCGCCGAGTACGTGGCGACACTACCGAATGTAGCGATTTCTCGTGATTACCTGTTCATGTGTTCCGATCCCGGCCAGGAGCTGATCGAAAATGATATTCGGTCCCATCATCTCACGCGCGTGGTGGTGGCCTCGTGCTCTCCGCGGATGCACGAAAAAACCTTTCGGGCGGCCTGCCAGCGGGCCGGTCTGAATCCCTATCGCGCCTTCCACATGGTCAGCGTGCGTGAGCAAGTGTCGTGGGTGACCGAAGATGAAGATCTGGCTACCCAAAAGGCCAAAACGGTCATCGCAGCCGGCATTCAAAGAGTGACCCGCCAGTATGACCTCCTGCCGGCCACCTTCCCCGTATGCACGAACACGCTGGTTGTGGGCGGGGGTATTGCCGGCATGCAGGCGTCTCTTGATATTGCCAAGGCCGGATTCAAGGCTTACCTGGTCGAACGACAGCCGACAGTCGGCGGGCACATGCTGCAATATGACAAAACCTTTCCCACCCTTGACTGTGCGGCCTGCATCGGCACACCCAAGATGGTTTCGGTCGGCCAGGAGCCCAACATCGAGCTGCTCTCCTACAGTGAGGTGGAAGACGTCAGCGGCTTTATCGGCAACTTCAACGTAAAGGTGCGCCGCAAGTCTCGCCATGTCAAAAACAATTGTACCGGCTGCGGCGAGTGTGAAAAAGTTTGCCCGGTTGAGTTCCCCAATGAGTGGGATGTAGCCACCAAGATGCGCAAGGCCATCTACCGACCCTTTCCCCAGGCCGTACCGATTACCTACTGTATTGATCCCAAGCACGACCGTGCCCCATGTGTTCAAACCTGCCCGGCCGGCACCAATGTGCAGGGCTACGTTGCACTGGTCAAGTCCGGCCGGTATCAGGAAGCCATCAGGCTCATTATGGAAAAATTACCCCTGCCGGGCAGCCTGGGACGGGTTTGCCCGGCGCCCTGTGAAAAGGAATGCCGCCGCGCCGAGGTGGACGGCGCGCTGGCCATCCGTGATCTGAAGCGCTTTGCCGCAGACCAGGTGGACTTTGAGGATTTGCCGCTACCAGAGATCCAGGACCGGCCCGAGAAGGTGGCCATCATCGGCTCAGGGCCTGCCGGTCTGACGGTGGCCTATTATCTGCGGCTAAAAGGGTTTCAGATCACGATCTTCGAGGCCCTCGATCAACCGGGCGGCATGCTGCGGGTCGGGATTCCCGACTACCGCCTGCCGCCTGAGGTGCTGGACAGCGAAATTAACTATATTCTCAAACACGGAATCGCGGTCAGAACCGGAATTCGATTCGGATCGGACCTGACCCTGGCGGATCTCAGGGCTGAGGGCTTTGCCGCCGTGTTTATGGCAATCGGCGCCCATGATTCTTTGCACATGCGCATACCGGGAGAAGACGAGGCCGAAAATGTCATCGATGCCGTTGATTTTTTAAGAGATGTCAACCTGGGCAGGGCCGAGCCCCCCGGCAAACAGGTCATTGTCATCGGCGGCGGTAATGTGGCCATCGACGCTGCACGGGTGGCCAAGCGTCTCGGAGCGGATACCGTTACGGTGGTGTATCGGCGCTCCGAACGCGAAATGCCGGCCTATCCCGAAGAAATTCAGGGCGCCAAGGAAGAAGGGATCGAATTTACCTACCTGACCGCGCCGGTCGGTATCCATAGCGAGAACGGCAAGATGATCGGCTTTGAATGCATCCGCACCGAGCTCGGCCCCCCCGATGCCAGCGGGCGACGCCGGCCGCTGCCGGTGGAGAGCTCTGAATTCGTGATTGCCTGCGATGCGCTGATACCGGGTATTGGCCAGCAGATCGATACCTCCTGGGCACCGGGAGCGCCCGGTCTGGAAGTAACTTCCCGCAATACCTTCAAGGTCAATCCCCACACACTTCAAACCAGCGTGCCCGATGTGTTTGCTGCCGGTGATGCCGTGACCGGCCCGGCAACGGTTATTGAAGCCGTGGCGGCGGGTCACAAGGCGGTGGCGGCCATCCAACGCTTTATCAACAAAGAGGATCTGGACCAGTATGCTGAAGAACTGGCAGCCGAGGAGCCGCCGGGAACGGACTGGCAGAAAATTGCGCCGGAGATTGAAAAGGCTCCCCGGGTGGTATCGGCCCATCTGGATCCGCTACAACGCGCAACCAATTTTGATGAGGTCGACCAAAATTTTTCGGAAGAAGCGGCCCAAAAAGAAGCGGCCCGCTGTCTGGATTGCGGTGGATGCTGTGAATGCAGGCTCTGTGTTAGCGCCTGTGAAGCCGATGCCATCGATCACACCATGGCGGACGAAATCGAAGAAATCGAGGTGGGCTCGATCATCGTGGCCACCGGCTTCGACCCGCTCGATCCCACACCGCTGCAACAATATGGCTACGGCAAATACGCCAATGTATTTACCAATCTGGAGTTCGAGCGGCTTTCGAATGCAACCGGGCCGACGGGCGGCAAACTTTTGAAACGAGATCCCAACGATCGCTTCAGGTTCACCGAGCCGCCCAAAAGCGTGGCTATTCTGCATTGTATCGGCAGCCGCGATATCAACCACCATGAGTACTGCTCACGGACCTGCTGCATGTATGCGCTAAAATATGCGCATCTGCTCAAGGACAAGTGCGGGCACGATACGGAGGTCTACAATTTCTATATCGACATGCGCTGCTTTGGTAAAGGCTACGAGGAGTTTTACAAGCGCGTCCAGAGCGAGGGAGTGCGCATGGTTCGCGGCAAGGCTGCCCGGGTGGAAGAAAACAACGGCCTTCTGACGGTAACGGCCGAGGATAC
>JASFIG010000495.1:0-3388 GCA_050122795.1 Desulfobacterales bacterium | reverse complement strand
CTACCCAGCTCGGCACCGGCGTCCAAAGAACTGCTGTATGTTCCCTACTGGCGCATAAAGGGTATGCTGTTTTCCTGTGCCGGCAAGGGCGTCGGCCACAAATTTGTCGACGTCAGCCATCAGGCCGTATCATCGCCTGTTTTTCCGATGAGTCTGGGGTTGCGCAGCCAGGCCTTGAAACTTAAATTCATCACACCCGAAACCGAGGGTCGATTTCTGAAACCCACCCAGTCTTTAGCGCGTATCGAACAACTTTTTGATGAACGCTTCGAAAAAACGCTTCCGAAACCCGTGCTGCATCATGCGCATATCGGAGAGACCATCAGCCTTATTTATGCCCCCTACTATGCTGAGAACCGCCTGTATGATGCGGTCCTCAACAAACCAATTGCAGCCGGTGCATTGGATGCATCGGAGTTGGATCAACTGCCAGATGAGAATCCGCACTGGCGCATTCATTTTATGGCGACTTTATGTCCCAATTGCGCCTGGGACCTGGAAGGCGAAAGAGATTCGCTGGTACTGCTGTGCAGAAATTGTACGTCGGCCTGGTACCCGGTAGGCAAAGGCCTTAAACAGATCAAATTCGGCAAGCATCGCAGCGATGACAAAAATTCCATATATCTGCCTTTTTGGCGCATCAAATGTGACATCAAAGGGTTAGAGCTTAAGTCCTATGCAGACTTAATTCAGGTCGCCAATATCCCCAGAGTCGTTCAACCCGGATGGGAAAAGGTCGGTTTTCGTTTCTGGGTGCCGGCATTCAAAGTGCGCCCGAAAATATTTATGCAACTTTCAAAAAATATGACCCTCGCCCAGCTTCACACCCAACTGGACGGCGAAATGCCCGACAAGCGCCATTATCGCATCAATTTACCGGTAACCGAGGCCAATCAAAGCTTAAAGGTTAATCTGGCCAGCTTTTTAAAGCCCAAACATCAGCTCATAGACCTTCTTCCGCCGGTCAGCATCAGCGCCCGAAGCTTTGCGCTGGTATATGTCCCTTTCATCGAAAAACACCATGAATATATCCAGCCCGATTTACACTATGCCATTAACAAGAACACACTGAAGCTTTCCGAGCATTTCTAGTGTGCCCTCCCGGAAATAGTTTGCAAATCAAATTGAAAAAAATGCCGAAGCATGCGATATTCGGGGCATGCTTAAACCTCAGTCGCCCACCGCGGATACCCTCATCGACCAGTTTTGCAATTTTTTGGTGGTCGAAAAAGGATTATCAAAAAAAACCCTCGAGGCTTACAGCCGGGATCTGATCCGCTACCGGCAATTTCTGGCTCGCCAAAAACAAGGGTCATTCACGGAACAGGACACCGCGTTCATCCTGAAATATTTAATTCATCTCAGAAAATCCGGTTTAGCGGCACGCTCACGCGCACGCCATCTGGTGTCCATCAGGGGATTCTATCGATTTCTGGTTCAGGAAAAAATCCTACCCCATGATCCGGCCCGGCTGGTAGATTTACCAAAGACCCGTCTAACGTTGCCCGATGTTTTGTCGCGAGAGGAGATTGAACGTTTACTGCAGGCACCTGATACCAACAAATCCCTTGGCGTCAGGGATGCCGCCATGCTTGAACTTCTTTATGCAGCTGGACTGCGCGTATCGGAACTCATTCATGTAAAGCTGCAGGATATCAACCTGGAAGCCGGTTTCGTGCGCGTCTTTGGCAAAGGCGCCAGGGAAAGAATTGTGCCGATCGGCATGCAGGCCAAGGAAAAAATTGAAGATTATCTCGAGACCGTCAGGCCCAAACAGCTAAAGCAAAGCTCGAGTCCCTTTGTGTTTATTGCCCGGGCCGATCGTCCGATGACACGCCAGGGATTTTGGAAATTGCTGCGGCGGTATGCATTGAAGGCGGATCTTCACAAAAAAATTACCCCCCACAGCCTGCGACACTCTTTTGCCAGCCATCTGCTGGAAGGCGGCGCCGATTTGCGGGCCGTACAGGTCATGCTGGGGCATGTGGACATATCGACGACCCAAATCTATACACATGTCACCCGTGATCATCTTAAACAATTACATCGCAAATTTCATCCCCGCGGCTAAGTTCCCTGGCGAATAAAGGCCGAATCAAAGCGGTGGCCCATATCTTTAGCGTGTAAAGCTCTAGAAGGATATGGCGTATGTTGAATTAAATTGGTCGATGATGTGTAATAGGGCCGCAGGCAGTCGTTGGCGAACCTGGACAATGATATCGGCGGGAATCTGACCGTAATAGGCCTGGGCAATACCGCCAGCAATACAGGCCATGGTGTCACTGTCTCCTCCCAGGGAAACGGCCAGGCGGATTGCATCTTCAACATTCTTTGATTCCAGAAATGCGATAATGGATTCGGGAACCGATCCTTGGCAGGAAATATCAAAGGCGTAATGCGGTCGGATTTCCGCAAGTGAGCGATCCAGATTATAGTGGAATCGATTACGGATATCGCGTCGAATATCCGATTTGGCGGCGCCCTGTCGTGCCAAAAAGATGGCCAGCGCCGTTGCTTGGGCGCCTTTAATCCCCTCAGGGTGATCGTGTGTGGCCGCAGCCGAATTTCGGGCTTCACGTAAAACCTCCCGGACGGAATCAAAGGCAAATCCCACCGCGCTGACCCGCATGGCTGAGCCGTTGCCCCAGCTATGATAAGGCTTTGGATCGTCGGACTGCATCCAGCTGAAAAAAGACATGCCATATCCAGCAGTTGGATACATACGTCCATAGGTTTTTAAAACATTCGCATAATCAGTCCGGTTTAAAATGGCATCGGCAACCGCAACGCTCAGGACCGTATCGTCAGTAAAGCGGGAAGTTTTTGCAAAGAGTGGAAATGTGGTTGTTTTAATCGGGTTGTGCTCAAAGACCGACCCGATAATATCTCCGGCAATAGCCCCTATCATGCTCAGTCGGCGCGACTATCCACCAGCGTCGGCACCGCACATAGATCAACATGTTCGATGGAGGAAACAAAAATTTTACAAGGCGGACAAAATTTTTTGGGTTTGCCCCGTCCGGTCCAAATCAGCTTCATTCGATGATGACTGCCACATTTGGGGCAGACGCAATTAACCGTAAGGGGTTCTTTCAATTTGATTCGACGCACAGTGGTTTCCTCGTCTTTTAGCAATGGACTTCTTTTGGATGCGGCCATTTTAAGTTCTCCTTCGGTTAGAAGATTCTAAGACTGTGATTCGCCTTTTAGAGGCACCCCCCTGTGTTGGACCGCTCCTTTCCTTTTACTTTAGGTTGCTTGTCTGTCCTCGCTCGGCAGCGCATCTGTCATTGACAGCCAGCAAGGATGCCCACCAGTCGTCGGCCCCGCTGCTAGATGGTCCGATACTTCTTGAGAAGATCCTTAATCGCTTCTTCGAGTAAAGCGC
>JASFIG010000494.1:0-3400 GCA_050122795.1 Desulfobacterales bacterium | reverse complement strand
CAGGCTTCTGAAATTTTGAATCGGGGGTGCAATGGCTTTATCCAAAAACCCTTCAATTTACAAAATCTATCACAGAATCTGAGGGCTATATTGGAGAGGGAATAGAAGTGGTTTCAAAACCCCATCTAAGGCCCAATGGCTGCGTTGCCCCGCAGGGCGGGATTCGCATCTGATTTTATAAATTAGGGTGCAGCACAGGCCTCCGATAAATGCTCACATACTCATGTATGCTGCGCTTTCCCGATCGGCCTGACGCCTTGCCCTTGAACCTTATATCAGGTTTTAAAACCACTTCTAAACCTTGATAACGGATGTTTTCGACCTGCCGCATATTACTGCATCCTGCCGGAATAAACACCACCATGGGACGCTGCTCGATCATCCACTGAGGGGGAGATTTAGGATGCCTGAAAGCAAAAATTGTATCCCGGAAAATGTGCACAAAATTCATCTGATTGCCGTTTGCGGGACCGGAATGGGCGCTCTGGCCTGTATGCTTAAACATCAGGGATTTGACATTTCCGGTTCGGATCAAAAAATCTATCCCCCCATGAGCGATTTTTTGCGGGAACAGGGGATTCACATCATGGACGGCTTTGAGGCCGTCCATCTTTCCGAGCCGCCGGATCTGGTGATTGTGGGTAACGCAGTTACCCGCGAGAATCCGGAAGCCCAGAAGATGATGCAAATGGGAATTCCTTACTGTTCCATGCCCCAGGCATTGAATCGGTTTTTTGCTGAAGATAAAAAGGCGCTTTTGGTTGCCGGCACCCACGGCAAAACGACCACCGCATCAATTTTAGCCTGGATGCTGTACAAAGGCGGAATGGACCCGTCCTATATGATCGGTGGTATTTTACAGAACTTTGACAGCAACTACCGGCTGGGAAATGGGGATCCGATCATTATCGAAGGCGACGAATACGATACGGCCTTTTTTGACAAAGGTCCCAAATTGATGCACTTCCATCCTGCCACTACCGTGTTGACCAGTGTGGAATTTGACCACGCCGATATATTTCGAGACCTTGACCACGTCCAGGCGATTTTTAGCCGTTTTCTGGCGCAGCTCAAATCCTCGAGCCTGCTGCTGGCCTATGATGCCGATGAAAATATCCGCCGGATCATTTCCAACGCAAACTGCCGGGTCGAATTTTACGGCAGTGATGAGGATTCTAAATGGCGTCTGGGTGACATTCAGATTGATGCGCCCTGGAGCGGTTTTGAGGTGCTGCGATCTGGACAGCCGTATGGCCGGTTTAAGACCCGGTTGGTCGGCCGGCATAATTTATACAATGCACTGGCAGCTATAGCCGTCGCGGATGATTTGGGCCTTGCGACAACCGAAATCGGCACTGCGCTGGAAACCTTTGAAGGCGTCAAGCGCCGCCAACAAATCCGCGGCCGCAAGAATCAAATTACGGTAATGGATGATTTTGCCCATCATCCGACCGCCGTGCGGGAAACCGTCGCGGCGGTTAAGTCATTTCATGCGCCCCGACGTCTGATTGCGGTTTTTGAGCCCCGCACCAACTCAAGCATGCGGGATATATTTCAAGATGTTTATCCGCTATCCTTTGATTTTGCCGATCTCATTTGTATCCGCCAGCCGCCGCTGCTGAAGAAGATACCCGTTGCCGAAAGATTTTCTTCTCAAAAGCTTGTCGCGGATTTAAAGCAGCGCGGCAAGGATGCCCATTATTTTGCAGATACCGAATCCATCATTGAATTTCTTGTGCAGCATGCCGTTCCCGGCGACCTTATTCTGGTGATGTCCAACGGCGGCTTCGACAATATCCATGAAAATCTGCTTGATCGGCTGTAAGCCCCCTAAAATATTCAATTGACAGCCCCCCCCTGTATCGATTACATTTACCCACTACAAATCAATTTACCATATTTATGTAGCTAAAAATGGATGTCACTCAATTTCGGCAGACGATTAAAACCGAACATGGGTATCGTACTCCGGCTCGGCCACGTCTGTTGGCACACTACCTTCCGGGATGGCCGCCATTTATCTTTTATGCCCGAGTCGCAATGGCTTTTCTCAGAGAAGGCTTGGCCGGACGCCGCGGAGCTCTCAACAATAAAAGATGGCTGCGCGCATCCTTGAGTTGTATGCAGGCCGTGGAATCCGCCGGCGGTCGCCTGTCGGTTTCGGGTCTTGAAGGGCTCAGTTCCCATAAGGGGCCGCTGGTCTTTATCGCCAACCATATGAGCATTCTCGAGACCATCCTTCTGCCGTCATTGACCCTGCCGTTCAACGACGTCACCTTTATCATCAAAGATGAGTTACGGCACTATCCCGTCATCGGCTGGGTGATGCAAGCCCTTGATTTCATCGCTGTTCACCGTAAAAATCCCCGCGAGGATTTGAAAATTGTCTTGAACCAAGGCCAGCGTCGCATTCAAAAAGGGTGCTCGGTTGTTGTCTTCCCGCAGGCCACCCGTAGCACGACGTTTGATGTGAAAGCATTCAACACCCTGGGTGTGAAGTTAGCCCGTAAATCAGGCGTGCCGGTTGTTCCGGTGGCGCTTAAAACAGACTTTCACGGCAGCGGCCGCTGGGTAAAAGAAATCGGACCCATCTACCCTGAACGGCCGATTCATTTTAAGTTCGGCCAACCCATTGTAGTCATCGGTAACGGGCAAGCCGCCCATCGCAGTGTCGTAGAATTTATCTCCCAAAATTTAAACGCCTGGGGTGTCGAGGTTCGATCTCATCCGGCGTGATGGTCCCTGGCCACTCATCGAGGACAGAGATCAGACAACAGCCTGCGGCGAGCTACTCTCGGCCTGCCTTCGACTTGAGCTCAGGCCGAAAGTAGATCGAGTCGAAGGCAGCCGAGTTGAAGACGGATGACCAGATGATAAGCGCTGCAAGATGATGCTTGACTGTCGGGAGACAGAGATGATTTTACAACCTTCAAAGCTCAGATATGTTTGACTCGACACCCGCAGGTAATGATATCTGTAATTCTACCGGAGTTGTGATTTCATCTAAACTAATCACCACTTTTAGATGGCCACAAAAAGTGTGATATCCTGCTGTCAATCAAAGTTTTAAGCACGTAGCTGACTCCAGGACATACCTCCAATAGACCTTCTCAAGCGGATGAGGTTTCAAAGGAAAATTGCGGTGGTTACCAACCCGCCTTCGCTCTTTATGAGTTACGACGCGGTTCGCCTCACCATAGGGAAGATTTTTCATCGTTAATTACAGTGTTGGGCCTTGTAAAGTGATTCCGGCCCATTTTGAAGAAACCTTTTCGTTGTTTACCCCAGATCCGGTTCAATCTGCAAGGTATCATTGATTCGGTTAACCATGTTGGCCAAAGAAATCACGAGGGTTAATTCGACGATTTCATCCTCGGAATAGTATCTTCCCAGCCAATTT
>JASFIG010000493.1:0-3402 GCA_050122795.1 Desulfobacterales bacterium | reverse complement strand
GAGGTCAAGGAATTCCATCTAATTTCATATACTGAATAAAAATGAGGCTATGAGGTGTGGAATTAGAAGGTGTGGCCGAGATGATCTTTAAAAGCATCAAAGTCAGGTTCACGTGACCTGACAACTATCCAATATGAAATCTGTACCAGAATCGTTATTGCTTTTTTAAAGGCAGAACGATTGAATCCATTTTTTCTTTATTGGAAAAATCAGCAGCATGTTTCTTTGCAGCATTTAGGGAAACATGTTCACCGATGCGAACGGTGTGCCATTGCCGGTCTTTTGAGTCGGTGAGTGTAACTGTTTCAGCGGTATACCCTTTCAGCTTAAGTTTGCGCACAATTTTATCGGCATTTTCTTTATTGCGAAATGCACCTACCTGAACAAAATAATTTGTCTCAAGCGGCCCGGGCCTTTTAATTTGCAAATTTGGTTTCAATTTATTTTGTCTGTTCACATCAATCAAATTTTGGTCAGCACCAAGTTGCTTCTTCGGTTTGATGATGAACTGCTGTGATGATGTGATGATTTCTTTTCCATGAAAGTTTTCTTGATCCACCTTTGGTGAGTTGTACTTTTTTTGAAAATAGTTGGATTCGGGGACATCCGGCTTAAATGGCAAAATTCCTTGATACCAAAATGAAAATGCTAATGCGACTGCGAATAAACCAACCGATAACACACTATTCCATAAAAGCGAATCAAAGAGTCCTGAAATAGAAAAATGGGAGTGCCCATAATGGCGTTTTTTTATGGTTAAATTGCTGGTTGCGCTTTGGACAAATGCACGGATCCTGGCCAATACTTTGCTAAAAGCATCCATAGCGTATTGATTGGTTGTGCCCGCAAATTTTATTGATCGGTCAAACCATTTCCAAGTTCTAAATCGGCTTAGCAAATTAACAAAAAGAGCCGTTGCCTGTTCAGTTTTTCTAAGAATCTTTCTGTCAATATATTTTGGGTCACTCATTCGAGGCGTAAATTCTTCACGATATTTTTGTATGCTACCAAAAATAGTAGCCCGTAAACTCTGTTCGCTGATATTGAGTCGCTTTAACCGACATATGACGACCGAGCTATTTTTAAGTTTATGTCGTTCATCCGGGCTGAATGATATGTTTTCACCTGAAATAAGAATCTTTATAATTTTTTGATGCTGAATCTTAATGTTCGATAAAAATGTCAATTCTTCGAACAGTTTTTCGTTTCTTACAGTAAAATGATCTACGATGAATAAGATCTTTTTACTTTCAGTTTGTACGGTTTGTAAAAATTGATCGAAGCGAATTAAAAATGCACCTTTACTGCTGAAATTTTTATTGATGCCTGTTTGGGCAGCTATCAACATAAATAAGTCTTCGGCGTTCTGAAACTCATTATCGATCTCAAAGATAATGTATTCGGGCGCGATCTCCTTTTTCAGACATTGAATTAGTTTCGTTTTCCCTGTCCCGGAATCCCCGGTGAGAATTATAAAATTCGCATCTCCACAGACCGCATTTCTCAATTCGTCAAAAGCTTCTATTTGAGACTCACCGAGCCCCAGATCCCGCATGCTATCCGGTATGCGGGACGGATTGATTTTTAAATCATCTGATTTTTGCGGCGATTTTGTTTGAGAGGTGCTTCTTGAGGTTTTCTTTTTATGATGAGCGCCTAACGGATTGATAATTCCCACAGCCAGTAGGAGCAGGATAGTACCTTTTGAAAAAGGAATAGGGAATTGACTGTCTGATTCCAGTTTTTTGTGCTGATGGGCAAATCGCAAATTCAGCAGCTTATTGTGAAATTCAATGAATCCGAAAACTCCCATTGCGAAAATCACCAAGCTGATGCTTGCGATAAGCGATATGGTCTTAAGTTTCATTTTAACCAGGATTAAAATAGGTATTCATAATGATTCAAGTACCATAAAAAAAATATAGTTTCAACTATTCCGGCAATCCGGCCTTGCGCAATCCTTCCACGAGCCGGCGTGCGACGTCTGGATTTTTAAAAGGCAGGTGGAGTCGGGAAATTTTTGCATCGGCAATATTTTCGAGATAGTAATCCACCGCCTCCCTGGCCTCTTCTAAAAGATCGAGGTGAGCAAGACTGGAAGCAAGAAAATTGTGTCCCCCGCGCCAGCTTGGTTTCCTTTGAATCGTTTTCCTTGCCCAGTGCACAGCCTCCAAATATCGACCGGCCACAAAATGGGCCGCGGCCAATGCGGAGTAGCGGAAAAAGTTGCTGGGATCCCTCGGGTTTAAGCGGATCGCGATTTCGATGTGCTTAATGGCTTCGTCGGGCTCCCCTCTGAATAAGTGGGCGGTTCCGAGAGAGCCGCGGGCAAGGGAACAGTTGGGGTTGAGCTCCAAGGCACGTTTGTGTTCAGCTATGGCCCTATCATGCTTTCCGCTGTTTTGTTGAATAACGCCCATAATCCAATGGGCGTATTCGTTTTGTTCGTCAAGGGTTACGGCGCGTTTTGCCAATTCGTATGCCTCGGAAATCGTCGCATCCTTATCGGCCGCATAACCCATAAAAGCCTGATGGATGAGCACACCGGCAAGCAAGTGATGCGCATCGCACGATGTCGGCGCAACGTTTACTGCTTTTCGAAAAATTGTTTCCGCAGCGGCAAGGCCGTCTCCAGTCAGCTCATAGTATAATTTCCAGCCCCGCGCCAACAAATCCCAGGTCGATACATCCGGACGGTCCAACCGTTTGAGCTTTTCGCCGCCGTACGTCTGAATCTGGGTGAGAATCGACGCTACGACCTGCTGGGAAATTTGATCCTGCAGATCGAAGAGGTCCTGCAATTCACCGTCATACTTTTCGGCCCACACGTGGCTTCCTTCAGGGCCGTCAATCAACTGTGCTGTGACGCGGATCCGATTCCCCTTCTTGCGAACGCTGCCTTCAAGAATATAACGGACGCCAAGCTCCCGGCTGACCTGCCGGATATCTACTTTCTTACCCTCATAGGTGAAGCTCGAATTGCGCGAAATCACAAACAACCACGGTGAGCGTGACAAGGCGGTAATAATTTCCTCGGCAATGCCATCTGAGAAATATTTCTGCTCGGCATCCCCGCTCATGTTATCAAAAGGTAAAACCGCAATGGAGGGTTTATCCGGGAACGGTAGAACGGCGTTTTCCCGCAACGGGTCGCTTACCGATTCCATTGTAACGCTATAAATCCGAATCGGCCGGCGAATATTTTTGACCTGATGCTCGCCCAAATATGCGTATTTCAGGCCAAGCTTGTTTTCAACCTGATCATAAGCCCTGCCGGATATACAAATGCCCCCGGCTGCGGCCATACTTTGAACACGTGCAGCGATATTGACACCGTCACCGTAGATGCGGTCTTTCTCTTCGACAACGTCACCTAGATTAACGCCGATCCTAAACAGCATC
>JASFIG010000492.1:0-3410 GCA_050122795.1 Desulfobacterales bacterium | reverse complement strand
GTTTGGCGGACATCCGGTCTTTTTGAATCATGAAGCTGCATGAATCCGTTACCTGGCCGGAAAAATGAAATTGCAAAATTTTCTTCTCCTCTCCAACGGCCTGAGTATTGATGCCGCGAGGAAAGATCACCATAAAGCTTTCTATAGAGTCCGGCCGTGGGACCATTTTTTTTTCACGGAATTCTTTTGGCGTGACGCCTTCGGCGATACAGGTCTTCCAGAAGGTATTTCCGTTTAGGGCAAAGGTTTCAAAATCAACGATGGGCTGCTGGATTAAATTTAACGTCTCGGCAGAAACGCGCCGGTTATTCACCAACTCACGCCCGGCCTGAACCGTTGCGGAGAGTACCGTCTCTTTTTTAGCCTCATCCATGGATAAAGATTCTGCGGCGGGTCTATATATCTCAGCCATAAGACCTTGATGACCAAACAAAAATTGGAAATAATTTGAAAGCTGATCAAAAACGGACATTTCAATAAAGCCTGCCACTGAAAGCACGACTGCAGCGGGCGGTGAGTGGCGAAAAGGGTGCGCGCTGCGGTTATCCTTTTGTTCAAAGAAGGGTTCCAGAAACGGCAGCGTACGCTCGATAAAGGCCTTCATTTCGGCGTTGAGCGTAAAATCATACAGCGGTGTTGCATAAACCGCCACATCCGCATTGAGCCATTTGGGGAACAGCTCCGTTGTCATGTCATCTTTATGGAGGCATTTGCCGGGCGTTTTGGTCCAGCACGTATAACAGCCGATGCAATACTCAATTTTCTTTTCGTGTAAGTTGACGACTTCGACCTCCGCGCCTGCTTCCCGCATTCCCTGCACAAGGTGATTGAGCATCATTTCGGTTTTGCTCTGCCCTCCGGTCCGGGGGCTGGAGTTTAGGGCCAGTACGTTCACGGGATCCTCCTTTAAGCATTTATTTTAATGATTACCAGGGTGATATCATCTTCCAGCGGTGCACCCTGTTGGAAACTTTTCAAAGAAGCCAGTATTTCGTGGATAATGTCGTCGGCACTTGCCAGGGCCTTATTTCGAAGAATATCGGTGATTCGGTCTTTGCCAAACATTTCTCCATCTGGATTGAATGCTTCCCAGATGCCATCGGTGCTCAAGAATATGATTTGCCCATTGCTCAGATCTGCTCGGGTATAGGCTTTGTATTCCCAATCTTCATCGACGCCCAGGGCGATGCCCGACCCGCCCAGTTCTTCAAACGACTCTGAACGGGGATCATATAAAAGGGCGGGATCGTGCCCGGCGCGAACCCAGTGGGCTTGCATGTGCTTCCGATCAATCATCAGGTAAAACAGCGTCATAAATTGTCCGGAATCTTCCACATCCTGAGCCAGCTGACGGTTGACATCGGATATAATTTGCGGCACACCGCCGGGCAATGAGGCCCGCTGGCGCAACGATGAACGCACCGTGGCCATCAGTAAAGCCGAAGAAATTCCATGTCCGGCCACGTCTCCGATGGCGACGCTTAGTTGTCGCTGGTCATGCGGGCTGCTGTCAATGTAATCGTAGTAATCACCACCGGTTTCGTCACAGTAAATACTCGTACCGGCAACATCCAATCCATCTATTTTGGGGTTTTTATGGGGGAGAAGGTTTTGCTGGACCTCGCGGGCCAGAAAAAGTGAATGCTTTATTCTGTCCTTTTCCTGGCTTAATGTTTTGATGCGGTCGGCCAGGGCCAGCTGCAGAAGAATGACCTCAACGGCTGATGCAATCTGTGAACCATAGGGGGTAACATAAGGCAATATGCCGAACGCCACCATCGATTCATAAATGACACTTAACGCCAGAATAGCGAATGCGATCAGGTAAAAACGCGCCGGTCGGAAACCACGCTGCCATGCTGCAATACCGGCCAGCAGAAAGACAGGCGGAACAATGATACCCTGCGAATAAACAGCCAAAGTGATCCAGGATTTATCCACCAGCGGAATCAAAGCGACCAGGATAAGGGAATAAACCATCAAAGCGGACAATACTTTATCCAAAAAAGGGGCGTTTTTGTGGGCCATTAAAAAGGATTTTGCAAAAAAAATTCCCCAAATGTACGCAAAACAGATAAAAATGAGGATTAAGAACCGATTGAGATGACTTCCCGGAGCAAAAAATTCCCACCAGAGACCATTGCCAATGAAATATACTGAGGCCATGCTGAGCAGATAGAGCAAATAATACAGCCGATTCAGCTCCCGCAACGAAATAAACATAATAAGATTGTATAAAAACATTGCCAGCATAATGCCATAGTAGACCCCGAGCCACAGTATTCGCAGCCTGGACTTCTGCTGGTAGAATTCGGGGGTCAGAATTTGCAAGGGCAACTGTTTAACTTCCGAGCTCTCAACGCGCAGATAAATGGTTTGCGGCTGAAAGGCCCCACGATCGGAAAGGACATCGGCAGGTCTACCGGGCAGCCGGTCAGGTCCGGATGGAAGCATCCGTCCCACTTCTTTCACATGCCAGCCGACTGCATCAACCCTGGGGATATAAAGGGTGGCCCTGTTAATGGTGCTTGGCCACCCAAATGACAATAACCACTTTTGCGGCGTTTTTGAGGGGGTCACTGTGAAGCGAATCCAATAGGCATAAGAATTTAGACCCAGGTTGAGCAATTTTGCGCTATGCCTGACAAATTGGGCCGATATGGGCGGTGAGGAAACATCGTGGATGGTCAGATTTTTCTGCCGGTCTTCAAGAACATACACATAGGGGCCGAGAAAATAGCAGTCCGTGGTGGATTTCAATTCAAGGACTGTTTTTGTTGCAGACGATTCGGAAGAAAACAGAAAGCCGGCACAGGCAAAACACAACAAATATAATCCGCCGGCAGCAAATCTTCGGCGAACGGGACTCACGCTGGCAGCGCCGATGGGCATAGTGCACCCTTTTCCCAAGCCCGCACGGGATCTGTCTCAGGTTTACGTTTGTGCGGTTTTCTATTTTGCAGCGATCTTTGTCTTCCTTAGCTGAAATAGCATAAAACGCTGAATTAAGCGAGACATACGACTATACTAAGTGTTTTTATAATATTGCAGAATCGCGTCTACCAGACCGGGGATGGTGAAGGATTGGGCCGTGATGTGAACGTCAAAGCCCAGCTCTTTGGCGGTCTCGCTTGTAATCGGGCCGATGCTGGCAATGGTGACGTCTTGAATGAGCCCGGCAACCTCTTTTGCCGGCAAAAGCGCCTTAAAATTTTTTACAGTGGATGAGCTGGTGAAAGTGATCATATCCACCCGTTTGTCTTTTAGCATCCGGATCAGATCATCCGATTTTTCAACGGCTTTAACGGTTTCATAGGCCGGTATTTCAGTGACGGCAGCACCCATTTTTTTCAGCTCCCGGGGTAAGATCGGGCGGGCCTCTTTAGCGCGCGGCAGCAATATTTTTTTAG
>JASFIG010000491.1:0-3437 GCA_050122795.1 Desulfobacterales bacterium | reverse complement strand
CAGGCAACGATTTCAAAGTTGAGCAGCTGGCTGCCCGAGCAAAGCGCCCGTCTGGAATTCAAGGGTCAGCTCAATGACGGCAATCTGCAGTTGCAGGTTGAGGTTTCCCCGTTTGCAAATCAAATCGGAACCGCCGGCCATATCCAGCTGGAGGGCTTAACCCTGATGCCGTTTGCCCGTCTTCTGGAACCGCATTTAAAATCGCTCAAAGGGAGCCTCGACGCCGATCTGAAATTTGCAACCGGCCAAACGGCTGAAGAAAAATTAAAAATCGATGCTGATGGTAAGCTAAAGGGTTCAAGTTTATCGACGATTATCAAAAATGCAAACATACAGATTCAGCAAGGCAATATCGACTGGCAGGGCAAAATCGACTATACCCAAACCGCTGCAGCCGCCGATCTGAAGTTAAACGGGGCGCTTAGCGTTCAAAACGCAAATGTGACCGGACCTGACATTAATTTATCGGAGAAATCACTGAACTGGCGAGGTGTCTTTACGTTCTCAACTTCAAGTGCGGATGTTGCGCAGAACATCTCATCGGAGGGAGAACTATCGACCGGTCCTTTGACGCTTCACCTGCCCCAACAAAAAATCAACATTGAACATGCCGGTTTGGAATGGCAGGGAAAATTCGCTTACGCGCAGGACAAAGCCAAGAAAAGTATAAATGCAGACGGTCAGATCCAGCTTAATGCTGCCAAATTGAAATCCCCGGAGCTAAATTTTGCCGAAGACAAGCTCTCATGGAAAGGGGAATTTCAATTATTCGCACCGGCAGAGTCCGCCGGCCAAAGGATCATGACAGACGGCACTTTAGACAGCAGCCATATGCAGGTAGACCTGCTGGACCGCAAACTTAAAATTGAACACAAAGGATTGTCCTGGCAAGGCCGCCTGGATACTGGAGAAGCGAATAACGATGCTTCACTTACCACCAAAGCTGACATAACTCTCAAAGATATAAAAATTCTGCATTCCGAAACCAGCCGGCATTTGCTCAATTCGCAGCAGGTCAATCTTCAGGCCGTGCAGTCTGAGGGATTGGATAAAATCAGCGTTGCAGGCATCGCATTGACCGGCCTGACATTGCTGGCAGATCCGAAAACCACACAGGCATCTGCCGCTGATTCGTCTCCTTTGCACGTACAGGAAATCAAAGTTAACAATGTCCAACTTTTAAAGCGCCATAATCTGGCCATCGACGCGTTCCAGCTGAATACGGTCAAAGCTTTTGTCCACCGCAACCCGGAAGGGAAATTGCCGGCCATTGAAAGCTGGCTTGCCATTCAGACAGACATGCTCGCTGCCGGTCGGACAGATCAGGCCATTTCCGATACTGCAGCCAAAGAGAAGTCGGATGCCTTTAATTTTCGCCTCGGGCGGGTGGAAATCTCAGAGGGCAGTGAAATACACATCAAGGATGAAAGCGTCGGTCCGGCCTTCATCATGGATTTAAGCATCCTGCAGGCGCAGGTTACCGAACTCGACAGCAACCGGCCTGAGCAGCCCGCGTCTGTTAAGCTGCTGCTTTCCGACAAAGAAGACGCCCGCCTGTCCTTGGACGGCACCATGATACCGTTTGCCGAGAAAATCAGCCTGGATTGGATCGGCAAAATCGAGGCCCTTGAATTGCCGTCCCTTTCTCCGTATGTCATCCGGAGCACCGGATACCGTTTTACCAGTGGCGAATTGGAAGCCGACGTTCCCCTGAAAATTGTACGCGGAGAGCTAAAAGGCGAAATCGATCTGACATTGTTAAATCCCAAGATAAAAAGGGCAGATGCAGAAATGTCCGGCGAAAGGCAGCAGGGGAAAATCCAGCTGAATATGACACTCGATTCGGCTTTGAGACTGCTGCGCGACAAGCAAAACGACGTCAAAATCAAAATTCCCGTCAAAGGCAATATCCGTGATCCACAGTTTAGCGTTGCCGACGCCATCAACAAGGTATTGGCCCGAACGCTTCAAACTGCTGCGTTTTCGTATCTGAAATACATGCTGGGCCCCTATGGAATTGGCATTTCAGTTGCCCAACTGGCATATGAGCAGACCATAAAAATTCGCCTCAATCCGATACAATTTGCGCCAGGTAGCGATGAACTCGATGAAGCGGCAATCGATTACCTTCAAAGAGTAGCCGCCATTATGAAGGAATACACGGAGGTGCAAGTGGTGTTGTGCGGTGTGGCCACCGAAAGCGACCGCAAGGCGATTAGCGGCGCCCCGGCCGTGAAAAAGAAAGAGCCATCGACGTCACAAGCAGATACTACCGATTCGGCGTTGCTGGCCCTTGCGGGACAACGTTCCGATCAGATCCAAAATCAACTCGTTAACGTTCACAGCATTACAGCAAAACGGATCATCAGCTGCGAACCGAAAATTGAAAAAAGTAAGAATGCCAAACCGCGGGTTGATTTAGAGCTATAAACTCGGCAACAAACCGTTCAGTTAACCCGAATGATTTCTTCTTTTTTTTGCTCAAATTCCTTCACAATATAGCGGTAAGCGATGTAGTACTTATAAATATTGCCGACGTACTGCACTGTTTCGCTTCCGATCCGACGGGCCGCTATGATCTCCACGTTTCGAAACCAGACGTTGGGATTGAACCCCGATTGTTGGGTTTCCTGCCGAAGCTTGATGACCTTGCCGGGACCCGCATTGTAGCTGGCAAATGCAAAGAGCATCTTGTTGAGCGCATCCATGGACTCATTCTCAAAATAACGATCGTGCAAAAACCGGAGGTATTTGACCCCGGCGTGGATGTTGTGTTCCATTACATGGATGTTACGAATGTTTACGTTGGGATCGGTGGCGGTTTCGGGCAGCAACTGCATAACACCCACAGCACCGGCCGGGCTGCGTTTGCTTTGATCGATGCCCGATTCCTGATAGGCCATGGCGGCAATCATCAACCAGTCAAAATCGTATCGCTTCGAATAGCGCTTAAAATACTTAACCGCATCTTTAAAACGTTGTAAATCTTTTTCAGCCAGTGCATTACGCACCCATCGGGTGTTTTGCAAATAGCGCCTGTACAGGATGTTGCCTTTTAACGTTCCTTTTTTGTGCAAATGGATAAAACGATCAATGACGTTTTTAAGCCGGGGACTATTTTTGCGAATAGCCCAGGCAATCTGCCCGCCGCTCCTGAGTTTGACATCCGGATACAGCTTTAAATCTTTGAAGATTTTTGACCAGAATTCTGCCTTGTGATCGTCAATCACAATCATTGGGATTAAACCGACATTCATCATTTCCAGAAGATCTTCATCCTCCAGGTATTCGTCCGCCGGAACAATTTTAATGGGCGCTTGGCCGGATTTCTTAAAACGATCGTTAAGATGTATGAGGCTTTCATAATAGCTGCTGGATTTTCTAACGTGAATTTCTTTTCCGGATAGATCTTCGATGGATTTGATCGGCGGTGCCGC
>JASFIG010000490.1:0-3440 GCA_050122795.1 Desulfobacterales bacterium | reverse complement strand
AATCTTTAATGGTATCTCGGGTTCAGCCTCAGCAGCAGGGGTTGGTGTGGCAGCAGGAGCCGCAGCGGCAACGACAGCAGCAGAGACCGCGCGGGCTTCGGTAGCAGCCAGACGGGCGGCCGCATAGGCACCATCAATCTCAAAAAGCTGGCGGGCTTCTTTGATTTTGGCTTCGGCAGCCGTCACATCTTTCTGCTGTGCTTTGGCCGCTTCAATTTCGCCCTCAACCTCTTCGATTAAAAACAGGCTGCCTTTCAACTCGCCCCACTTGCGATAGATTTCCATTTCGTATTTCTTGTTGACTTCGTCCCATCTTTTGGTCGCCAGATCCAGGTCATACTCAATGAAATCAACCTGCAAATCCCAGAACGAGTCGACACCCAGGGCTTTCTGGGCATGCGTGGCCATTTCGACGCCCTCTTTTTCCCATTCGGAAAATTTAATGTCTGTCCGGGCGGCGAAGTAGCGGCCCTCCAGAACGTATTTCTGTCCTTCCATGCTAAACAGCCAGTCCAGAAATATTTTGCCGACTTCTTCGTTGGGCGCACCTTTGAGCAACGCCACGGCCTCAGGCACCAGGATGGTTTTTTCCGGCAATAAATCTTTTACCGGAAAGCCATCTTTACGCGCCGCCATGGCGTTCATTTGCGGCTGCGCAATTCCCATGGGAACTTCGCCACGGGCCGTCAATTGAGTCGTATCGGTGCTGCCGGTGGAAAAGCGGGAAAGCTGCGCGGCCAGCAATCTGAGATATTTCCAGGCCTCCTCTTCCCCAAAGGCCTGCAAAAGAATTTCGATGGTTTCGTGCATGGTGCCCGAAGCGTAAGGCAGGGTGTGTACGATGTTGCCCCGGTAAATGGGATTGAGCAGATCGTGCCAGGTTTTGGGTGGCGGCAGTCTCAGCTTTTTCAAAACCTTTTCATTGTACAGATTGGTGACAATCCAGGGGGCAAAGCAGGTCCAGTAATCTTCTGCATCCTTGACCTTCATGCCATGCCAGTCGGCGGGAACCTTATCCCAATCCTTGGGCCGGTAGGGGACGATCAGACCCTCCTGTTTCAAAACTTCATGCGCCGGCGCGCCGGCACCCAGGAAAATATCGGCATCCGGTTTACCGGCCCAGGCCCTGACTTTGTCCACGCAGACCGGCCATCCGCCCGGACGGACGAACGTGATTTCCACCTCCTTGCCGTAGGTCTTTTTGTAGTATTCCTTGAACCCCTTGTTCAGGCTGGCGGACAATTCCTTGTAAACAGGGCCGACCCAGCCGATTTTGTCAGCTGCCTGTGCTTGGCCGGCAAGGGTCGGCAGAAGCAGCAGTCCCAGTGCAAAAATGGCTAAAATGGTTGTGGCCAGGATCTTCTTTCTCATTTTGTCCTCCTTTCTTGCTTTTTGTTGGCGAGATTTGAAGCATGTATGATGTCGTGTCGATTTCTTGGATGTAAAATCAGTTTAAATTGCCAATCCGTTTCTTTTAGCAAAAAAATGGGTATGTGGTTTTGATATTTGGAAATTGTTAATTGCATATGAGCAATTAAAAAAAATCTTCTTGCATCATGCCTGTCTATCTTCACAAGGCCAATGCTCTTATATGTGGTCGGAAGCTGGTATAAAGGAGGCAATGTTAGGGATTAGTAGGTAAATAATGAAAAAGGGCTGCTGAGTCAAGTATGAAAAAATGATGCGGGTAGAAATTTAGCATCACGCTTAGAAATTCTGATTTACAAAAATGAAACGGGGGGCAAAATGCCCCCCGTTGCTTTTATTGCGGCTTTAATTGCGGAATTAATTCCAGCAGCCACCACCGCCACCATAGCAGTCACCACCGCCGTACATGCCGCGGCTCATTCCGCGACCGCCTCGGCCATAGCCCTGGCCCCGGAATCCGAATTGGGGAAATTCTTTTCGCATTTTAATGCGATGATCAAGGCGTTTTTGATCCAGTTCGCTTTCAAGACCGGATATTTCCTTCTGGATCCCGACAGCTCTTTTGGCATCCGGTTCCGGTTTGGCCAGCTCGCTGCGCAGCTCGAGCTCCTTTTGATACAGCTTCTCTCTGAGATCGGAAGTGGCTTCTAAAAAGGCCTGCCGCTCTTGATTCAGCTTCGTCATTTCCTCTTCGCTCAGGCTACTCTGATAGCCCTGTCCGCCATAACCGCGCGGACCATAACCCTGGCCCTGGCCCCAGCAGTTTCCACCCCGGCCGCCGCCGCGGCCCCAGCCGGCAAACGAAGTCGCTGCAATTGCAAAAACAGCCACAATGGCTACAACCATTAAAATTCTGCTTGTTTTGCTAAAACTCATTTTTTTACCTCCCGGATTCAAAATTTAATTATAAATTTTGAATTGTTATTAGTTAATTGTTATTGGTTATTAGTTACTGAAATTTTTGAGTCATTCATTTTTGACATACTTGTATGGCAAGTAGCGTGCCAAAATCGATAACATGAGCCGGCAAGTTTTTAACTATCTAATATTAATATTTTTATTTTTATAAGTGCTTAATTAGCGTTCATCAATTTTGAACCTTGTCGGTTGATTAAAGCAAAATAATGGATACTATGTATCCAATCGGGTTTGTTTGGTTGGGTATTTTGTATGCAGGCAAAAAGCCTTTCGGCTTCTTAAATCTCCGGTTTGCCTGAACATCCAAAGAAAACAGTATTTATATCAAAACCTTAAACTATCATCTCGGTTGTGCAGTATTAGACCGAGAGGTCAACCGTAAAGTGGCACCTGATTTGCTCTAACATTTCAACATGTTTGATCGCTCAAAATATAGAAAATTCTGGACCGCAATACCCCCCTGGATATTAATGGGGGCCGTTGCCGTGCTACTGCCGGTGGTGGTCTTTATTACCCTTGAAAACATCAACCGCCAGAAAGAAAAAAGCATTCATTTATTGCTGGAAAAAGGGGCGGCATTGATCCGATCATTCGAGGCCGGCACCCGCACCGGAATGATGGGCCGCCAATGGGGCGGATTTCAGCTTCAGCAACTGCTGGCCGAGACGGCCCAGCAACCCGATATCGTTTATCTGATGGTCGCCGATGAAAACGGCAAGGCTGTTGCCCACAGTAATCCGGAGCAAATCGGCCGCATCTATGGCAGCGGTTTGGACCTGAAAAAAATTTCCGGCGCGAATAACCTGCAGTGGCGTCAAATCTCCGGGCCTAGTGGTCAAAACGTATTTGAGGTGTATCGCAAATTCATTCCGACCGGGCCGCCCCGCGGAATGGGGATGATGCGACGCCATCATGGAATGATGGGCCGGCAATGGCAATCTGAAGGGCAGGAAAATGAAAAGATCGCGGAATTGGCTCAAATTATTTTCGTCGGGCTGGACATGCGTCCCATCGAAGAGGCTCGTAAAGAAGATGTGCGGCACGCCGTTATCATGGGCGCCATTTTACTGCTGGTGGGCTTTGCCGGATTCACG
>JASFIG010000489.1:0-3454 GCA_050122795.1 Desulfobacterales bacterium | reverse complement strand
GCAACTGGATCATTTCCCTGATCACCCTGGTGGCCCTGATTCTGTACTCCCAGGTGTTTTCGCAAAAATCCAAGGCCTTTATGCTCTTTCCGGTCCTATTGGCCATTGTCACCGGCTGGCTGGCATCGCTGATTGGTACGGTGACGGGCATGATCTCTCCGGACAGCCCGGCCTATCTGAAAACCGACCTGATCGGAGCTGCGCCCTGGTTGAGCCTGAAACCGTTGATGCCGTTTAAGTGGGGTTTTCCGGATTTCGGCAGCGCTACGCTGTGGGCCGGAGCATTCGGCATGCTGGCCGGCTACCTGGCCTCCATGATTGAGTCCATCGGTGACTACTATGCATGTGCCCGCATCTCCGAGGCACCGGTGCCGACCGGACGCATGATTTCCCGCGGCCTGGGCGCAGAAGGTCTGGGTTGCTTTATTGCCGGTATTCTGCAAACCTGTAACGGTACGACCACCTATTCCGAAAACATCGGCTCCATCGGCTTGACTCGCGTGGCCAGCCGGCGGGTGGTGCGTTGCGGAGCGGCGGTGATGCTGCTGATCCCCGTTGTGGCCAAGTTCGGCGCCATTCTGGCAACCCTGCCCAAACCGGTGGTGGGCGCCATGTTCGTGGGGCTGTTCGGCATGATCGCATCGGTTGGCCTGTCCAACCTGCAGATTGTCAATCTGAACAACTCCAGAAACCTGTTTATCATCGGCATCTCATTTTTTGCCGGATTATCGGTACCCTATCATTTCAGCCCGATGCTGTCGGCCAATGCGGTACCCATCGACTGGAGCGCAGGCGGAGCTTTTATCAAAGTTATCGGCGAAATCCTGCAGGCCATCTTGACCACCGGAATGGCGGTGACCGCCTTGCTTGGTATCCTCCTGGACAATATTCTGCCCGGCGCCACCCGGGCGGAGCGCGGCCTTGAAGTCTGGGAAAAAGAAGCTTCCGAAGAGGCCTGGGAGGAAGCTGAAGCCAAATGGGCCGCGATGAAAGAGGGAGAGGCACGACCTGTTTAAGAGGGATTGCGGTTCATCTTGAATCTGACTCACTTAGTTGGCAGTCCGCGCTTTTGCGCATATCGCGGCAAGATGCCGCTCCCACGGTCAAGAATGCAATGTGGGAGTGGCTTCCAGCCACGAAAATGAGCGTAACCCGCTATTTCTAAGTAGCATTTTGTAAAAAAATGGGGAAAAGCGCATCGCAGCTTTTCCCCATTTTTTACAATTTTCAAAGGATTTGAAATCGTTGCCGAAACCGCTACTTACCGTCATATATGTGCTGATGATCATTATCGGGCTGGTGGCCATGTATTCGTTGCTGAATGCGGGCAACCCGGATAGCTTGTTGCGGCCTTTCTTCCCGGACCCCAAATATGATCTCTATGTCGCCATTGTCTCTTCGGTCCTCGTATTTATTCTGGGCTTTTTTGTTTTCTTTGCCCGTGATCAGGAAAGTTTTCGCCAGCTGGTGGCGCTGAACGCAGAAAAAATACGACAGCTGCGCAGCGAAGGCAAAAAGGATGAAGAAATAGCCGATTCCATTCTGGCCGCCATGGGCAGCTACAGCGGTTATAAGCATAATATGGCCAGAAAGAAGTTATTGCTCTACTTAGCAGAGTTTCGATGATAAACGAAAGTGCCTAAAATGCCTAAAATTAATTAAATGCATTTTATAGCTGAACAACAGTGGGTTTTCATTGCGATCGCCTTTTTTGGGATCATCGGCTATATCGCCTTGATGCGCTGGCGCGACCGCAAATGGATCGAGACGCGTTTCGGAAGCCGTCCGATTCTGGCCATGAGCTTCGGCGTGAACTTTTTCGGAAATGCCACCGAACCGGGCAAACCCCGCCGCAGCAGCGGTTTTTTACTGTTGTTCTCCGACGCTCTCTTTTATCGCAGCCGGGTCAAAAAAATAGAATTGGAGATTCCGGGCGCCCGCATCGCGCGAATTTACCATGACCGCACCCACAAGGGTGTCGATCTGCATCAATCTCTGGTTAAAATCGATTATCTAAACGAGCAAGGTCAGAAAGACACCGCCGCTTTTAAAGTCCCCTACCCGCCCCAGTGGATGCAGGCCATTGAAAACGCGCTGCTCAAGAAAAAGTAAAGGTTAAAAGTTTCAGGGTTCAGGGTTAAAATTCATTAAATCGTCCTCGTCCTCGTCCTCGACAAACATTCAAAAGCCGATTACGAGGACGAGGACGAGGACGATAAGCCTTAGACTCGAACCCGCCCGCCTAAACCCACCAAATGAGCCATCCCGGTTGACATCGTATCATTCATTTTTAAGTTAATTAAAAGAATCACTCAAGAAGGGAGGATTTATAATGGAAGTTAAAGATTACTGCGAACGTGTGGGCAATGAGCTGGCCGCCTGGAAGGCAAAAATGAGTGACGTATCCCAAAAAGCGAGTGCGCTGAAAGATGCGGACAGGGAAATAGCCGAGCCGATTTTAAAAGAGCTCAATGCCATCATGGAAGATATCGATGAGCGCATCGCGACGCTGGCAAGGGAGTGCCCGTCTGAATGGAGTGATGACAAAAGCGATATTGATGGCAAGATTTCCCGGGCAAAAGACAAGTGGAAGGAAGTCTGGGGGGTGTTGGGCGAAGATGCTGCCGACTACGGCATAGGCGGCGCTTAATGTTCATCCATAAATGGCTATTTTTCCCAATCTCTTTGTCAAAATCAGATTTTAATCGTCGCCGTACTTCAAGTACGCCTCCAATAAAAATTTGATTTTTCCGCGACCTTGGAAAAAATATCTCATTTCTCGATGAACATTAACCACTCCAAAATAGTTTATTGCCAAAACGTTTCGACTGGCGCGGGTATCGAGCAAATTCAATTTGTATCGACCTATGTTATTTTTTCATTTTCTCGCGGAATAAACAGACAGAGCAACAAACAGAAACCGGCGGCCACTGTCACCGTCCAAAATACACCGCCGAGGCCTCCCATGACGGCGTCTTGAACCATTGTACGAAGCGCATCGGGCATCATTGCCTGAGCCTCCGGGGTCAGCAGGCTCTCTACCTGGTTGAATCCGGCCTCACTCAGCTGGTCAGGTAATTGACGCATCAACTCGGAGTTGAGCACAGATTCAGACAGGTTGGAGAACCGGGTCGCAATGAAGCTACCGCATATACCCACCCCTACAGCTCCCCCCAAAGTTCTGGCGAACTGGTTCGACGAAGTGGCCACCCCCAGGTCTTTTTCATCCAAACATGACTGAACCACCAAAAGTGTGGAAAGTGCCACCCACCCCATACCGATACCGATTACCAAAAAGTTGAAAAATACATAATAGGTCGATGTCGCCGGCGTAAAGGTCAGGTTCACGGCACACCCGGACATTAAACACACGGCTCCCGCAACGGCGGTTCCCTTTTGCCCGATCCGGTCGACAAATTGTCCCAGCACGAAGGCACCCAGGGACCATCCCAGG
>JASFIG010000488.1:0-3477 GCA_050122795.1 Desulfobacterales bacterium | reverse complement strand
GAACCTATGAACCCTGAACCTATGAACCCAGAACCCATGAACCCTGAACCCATGAACCCAGAACCTTTGAACCTGGAACTAAAAAAAGGCCCGTGCCTGTTCGGCTGTTTGCTCCGGGGCATTAAAAGTGGTCATATCACCCAGCATCATCTCAAAGCCTGTCTGATCGCTTCGAACCCAGGGGGCGTAATTCGAGCGCACCATGATCACGATTCGCAGCTCGAGTCGGCTGGAAGGCATCTCAACCGCCAAAATGCCCAGATTATAACCGTTGCGACACAACTGGCGATAGAACCGCTGGACGTTCAGGATACCGCGGGCCAGGTCCTGCCAATCGGATTCGCTGAGCTGCTGAAAAGCGGTTTTATGCGGCAGGATGCCCCATATCTCATAGAATCCCTCGGGCGCAAACGCTGCCAGCCATTCCCATGCTCCCGTTGTTCCGATCTGACGGGAGCCATCTGCCATCTCATGGTCAAGATAGCTGGCAAACAGATAGTTGCCATTGCGGCGGAAAAAATCATTGGCACGCTGCAACAGCATGCGCTGATAGTTGGCTGGCAGACAGTCGGCATTTATTTGTAAATGCGGATGAACTAAAGATCCTCCGGCTGAGGGCAGATGGTTCTGGGTGATGGCCATGTAGACCGCCTGGGGATCGTGCCGTGCAATTTGGGCCAGGTATTGGCTGCAGTTGATAAGGCTGTTCGCATATGACGCTGCTGTGGCCTTGCCGATTTCAACAAAATGTTTGTTGTCGAATAGGCTGACAGCTGAATAGCTGCCATATGGGAACAGATTGGGAAATAGGATTGAATCACCCCGGGTCAGTCGTCCCGCGGACGACAGATCGGGATGCAACCGCGGTGTTTGGGTGTTTATCTGGGGCCGGCAAAACGGGCATGTCCCCTTTTGATCCGCGTCCGGCGGCGGCTGGGGCAGCGACTCGGTTCCGGGTTCTTTTTCTTCGATGCGGCTATAGGAAATACGGCAGGTGCGCCCCGTAACAGGATGCGTGCGGATTTCAATTCGGCGTTCTGTGGTTTTGCCGGATGGATCGATAAACTGTGCGGAAACCGTCCGGCTTTCAAACGCCAGTTTTGAGGGATCAACAGACGCCATATTGCTCATCTTACGGGCTGCCGGAAACACGCTCGGCGTGCATCATTGATTCCCCGAACGGAGTTGCGGCTGCTTTTTGTAGTGCGCTCGATGGTTGGCGCAGATTTTCAGGACACGCCGAAAACGGAAAACAACATAACCAGCAGCAATCCCTGAGCGATTGCGCCGATGATCCAGCCGATGATGCAGGCTCCGGCGGCGCGAGCGCTGCTTTCAAAATTTAAGGCCATTTTAATGGCGATTGTTGCGGCAACAATCATCCAGATAGAAGACAGCACCAGAACCGCTATCCCCAGACCCGGTATCATTGCCAGAATCCGGGTTACCCCAGGTGCACAGGCAAATCCCATTGACCGGATGACTGCTTTGCGTTCGGCCCGCTGCGCTTCGGATGCTCCCCCACGAAAAAACCTCGTTGCGACAAAATAGCTCGAAAAAGCCCAGATATACCATCCGATCAGAGCACTGATCATGCCGATATTGGAGCCGATCGCTCCTGCCCGGCCGAAATTTCCCCAGGAGGCGAACATCGCGTAAAGCAGAACTGTGATCCAGGCCTGATTGAGCAGGAGCGGTTCCGCCGCGACTTCCTGGTAAAATGACACATCGAGTCTGGCAGCCCGAAAAAATCGGTCGAAATACAGACGCATAGGCCTCCTTATCAACTGGCAGATTAAAAATCATGGACTCGGGGCACCCGGAGCAGAATCGGGTTGCCAGAGTTGCAACGATTTTTTTGCTGTTACCGGCTATCATGTTGCCGGCCGTGTGTCAATAAGAGCTGCAGGATCTGCAGTTGCATGGCTATGACGTTTTGGCGCTATGACCTGGAAATTGAGCATCATAACGGGCGGCAAATGGGTTGAGGCAGGGAACCGGTGCTTTAAGCTTACATTACGGTGCTCATCCGCAGCAGGTCTTCGCGTTTGCCGATAACCACGATGACATCTCCGGCTTCAAGGGTTTCGGAAGGCATGGGATTAAATATCATGTCTCCTGATATTTTTTTGATGGCCACAATAATGACGCCAAAGTCTTTCCTGAGCTGGCTGTCAATGAGATTTTTACCGATCAGATTCGATTTTGGGCCGATTTTGGCTTCTTCCATCATTAATCCCAGGTGACTGCCCATCATGGCTATATCGATAAAGTCCACGACGGTGGGTTTTTTGAGCATTTGGGCCATGCGTCGTGCCCCGATCATGTAAGGCGACACGACTCGGCTTGCACCGGCGCGCACCAGTTTGTCTTCGTTTTTTTCTTCCGAGGCTCTGGCGAGAACAAATATATCCGGCCGCAGGCTCTTGGCCGTCATGGTGATAAATACATTGTTGGCATCGGAATTGACGGCTGTGGCAATCCCCTTGGCTTTCATGATACCGGCCGCCAGCAGGGCTTCCTCAGAAGTGGCATCCATTTCGATGTAAAGGTATCGTTGCATTTCAATATCTTCAGTTGCCGCCGGGTTCTGTTCGATGACGACAAAATCGATATTATCTGCAGCAAGCTCACTGCACATAATACGGCCAATGCGACCGAAGCCGCAGACAATGAAATGATTCTTCAAAGTCGAAATCTGTTTTTGCACGATTCTTCTCCCCACTATTTTTGCCAGTTCACCTTCGACCAAAGCGCGCACCAGCAAACCAACGGTGTAAGCGCCAACGCTGATGCCTAAAATGATGATAATAATGGTAAGGGCACGGCCTGTTTGTGACAGAGGCACAATTTCGGCATAACCGACGGTGGAAATGGTGATGATGGTCATGTAAAAGGCTTCAAAAAACGGCATGTGTTCAACCCAATAATAGCCACAGGTGCCGAAGGCAACAATGCCGATTAACATAAAAACGGAGTATCGTAATCGAATATTCTTTGATTGCATTACGGTTGATTATATTGAATTTGTAGCAACGCAAGATTCACGGCTGTGGACGCAAGTCGCTTCTCTGTGATTAGGTCTGTTCCCTGTGTGCGGCTGAAAAGGTGACCCGGATCCATATCCTTTATGAATGAGCTCAGCTGTTCAACCGGACAACTGATCATTTTTCTATTATACGCTAATTTCATAGGGCTTTCAAATCGGGGCCGACTTCTTAAAATAGCTTCAACGGAGTCGTTCTTTTCTAATTTGATAGAGTTTTTCATTGCATTTCAAAATCGTGTCCGTTTACAATAACGACCAGATGCGTCTCCGTCGGTTGCCAGGCCGGGATCTTTTTGCAAGCCCACAGCTGGAGGGGGAGGTCGCATTACAATTGCAATCATTCAGCACGGAACGGCTATGTTTAGAATCAGGTTGCGCTGGAAATTTTTTATTATCTTGCTGGTGTTCAGTTTAACGCCCCTGATAGT
>JASFIG010000487.1:0-3483 GCA_050122795.1 Desulfobacterales bacterium | reverse complement strand
GCGCTGATCAATCGTTAAATAGGCGTTTAAGAAACTATTCTTGCTAAAATATTGACTGGATCATAAATTTTTCAATTTTATCTATGTTATCGCCGGTCATTCAGCTTGGATTTGGGCAACAGATCGTCAAGATTTGACCCTCTTATATTATAGCCCTGTGTGTCACGGTGTTGATGGATTAGAACTGGGCCTTTTCGGTAGATCCCTCCAGCGCTTCCACGGAGCTTTCGCCTCCGGTGACGCAGTTCATGACCCGGTCAAAATAGCCGGTGCCCACAAACTTCTGGTGGGTAATGGCCATGTAGCCGTCGTCTTTGCCATGGGTGAACTCTGCCTGCTGGAATTCGGAGTAGGCCTTCATGCCCTCTTTGCGGTAACTGAGCGCCAGCTCGAACATGCCCAGGTTAAGGGCATGAAAACCGGCCAGGGTGACAAACTGAAACTTGTATCCCATGGCGCCCAGTTCCCGTTGAAAGGTGGCGATTTCACTGTCCCCTAAGTTTCCTTTCCAGTTAAAAGAAGGCGAGCAATTATAGGCCAGCAATTTATCCGGATAATCGGCCTTGATGCCCTCGGCAAATCGTTTGGCCTCTTCAAGGTCGGGGCGTGAGGTTTCACACCACACCAGATCCGCGTAAGGGGCGTAGGCCCGGCCGCGGGCGATTGCCGCTTCGACCCCATTTTTAACATAATAGAATCCCTCGGAGCTGCGGTTATTATCGATGATAAACGCTTTATCGCGTTCATCGATATCGCTGGTAATCAGCTTGGCAGCATCGGCATCGGTGCGGGCGACTAAAATCGTGGGGACGCCGCAGACGTCAGCAGCCAGGCGGGCTGCGACGAGTTTGGTGATAAACTCCCGGGTGGGCACCAGAACCTTGCCGCCCAGATGGCCGCACTTTTTGGCGGATGCCAGCTGGTCTTCAAAGTGCACCCCGGCTGCCCCGGCATTGATCATCTGTTTCATTAATTCAAATGCATTCAGGGGCCCCCCGAAGCCGGCTTCGGCGTCGGCAACAATGGGCGCAAACCAGTAGGGGCCGCGCTTGCGGCCATCGAGCACCTGGATCTGGTCGGCACGCCGCAGAGCATTGTTGATCCGCCGCACGACTTCGGGAACACTGTTGGCTGGATACAGGCTCTGATCGGGGTACATTTCACCAGCCAGGTTGGCGTCGGCTGCCACCTGCCAGCCGCTCAGGTAAATGGCCTTAAGGCCGGCTTCCACCTGCTGCACGGCCTGATTTCCCGTAAGCGCTCCTAAAGCCGGAATGTAATCCTCGTTCTGCAGCAAATACCACAGACGCTTGGCACCGGCTGCGGCAAAGGTATATTCAACCTTGAGCGTTCCACGCAGTGCCAGTACTTCCTCGGGTGTATACGGCCGGGTGATGCCTTTCCAGCGTGGGTCGTTTTCCCATTCGTCACGCATGATGGCAGCGTCATCGACATCGATTTCGTGACACGAAAGCCGTTCACACAATTCCATGGCCTTTTCTTCAATGGTTTTTGGCATTGTTATCTTCCTTTCGTTAGACCCCTACTTGGATTATGCATGAAATAGATGGACAATATTTTCATGCAACATTAGTCCAAGTATTCATAAGCCACCAGCGTTAAAAATTCTTCCAGCTCTTCATTGGCAATAATATCGTCAAATAGGCGGGCGGCCAGCTCATAGTTGCCGGCGGCAAAAGGCTTTTCACCCATTGTTTCTTTAATCTTTTGCAATTCTTCATCCATGATGTTGCGGAATAGCTCAAGCGTTACCTTGCGGCCATCCGACAACACTCCATCGGGGTGGTGAATCCATTGCCATACCTGGGTGCGGGAGATCTCAGCCGTAGCGGCATCTTCCATCAAGTTGTATATGGGGACACAGCCCAGGCCGCTGAGCCAGTTGGCCACATATTGGATGCCGACATCGATGTTGGTGCGCAGCCCTTCTTCGGTAATGGTGCCTTCAGGCACTTTCAACAGGTCGGCGGTGGTTACGCTGACATCTTCGCGCAGTTTTTCAATCTGATTGGGTTGCGGCATGATCTTGTCGAATTCATCTCTGGCAACTTGCATCAAGCCCGGGTGCGCCACCCAGGTGCCGTCATGGCCATCGGTTGCTTCGCGAACCTTGTCTTCCTGCACCTTTTTTAAGGCAGCCGCGTTGGCGTCAGGGTCATTTTTGATGGGGATCTGGGCCGCCATACCGCCCAGTGCATGGGTGCCGCGGCGATGGCAGGTTTGGATGACCAGCAGGGAATAGGCGTGCATGCAGTGGCGGGTCATGGTAATCTGGGCGCGGTCGGGGAAAATATAGCCCGGCACATTTCGAAAGCGCTTGATAAAGCTGAAGATATAATCCCAGCGGCCGCAATTCAATCCGGCCATGTGATCTCTAAGCTCATAGATAATTTCATCCACTTCGAAGGCGGCCAAAATGGTTTCAATCAATACCGTGGCCTTGATGGTTCCATTGGGGATGCCGAGCATGTCCTGGGCACGGATGAAAATATCATTCCACAAACGGGCTTCCAGATGGCTTTCAATTTTGGGCAGATAAAAATAGGGCCCGGTCCCTTTGGCGAGCAGGGCCTTGGCATTGTGGAAAAAATAAAGCCCAAAATCAAATATGCTTCCCGAAATCGGCTCGCCGTCAACGCTGACGTGCTTTTCAACCAGATGCCAGCCGCGTGGTCTGACAATCAGAGTGGCGATTTTTGGATTCAGTTTATACTGCTTGCCCTGCGGATTGACAAACGTAATCGTTTCATTGACCGCATCGCACAGATTGATTTGCCCCTCAATGGTCCCCTTCCAGGTGGGCGAATGCGAGTCTTCGAAATCCGCCATGTACGTGCTGGCGCCGGAGTTGAGCGCATTGATGATCATTTTGCGGTCCACCGGGCCGGTGATTTCCACCCGTCGATCCTTTAGATCATCCGGAATCGGCGCTACTTTCCAATCGCTTTCTCGAATTTTCTGCGTTTCCGGCAAGAAGTCCGGTAGCTTTCCGCCATCGATTTCGTTCTGTCGCTTTTGACGGGCTTTCAAAAGCGCTTTGCGTTGAGATTCGAATTCACGCGCCAGGGCGCCTACGAACGCGATAGCTTCAGGCGTCAGAATTTGAGAAAATGCTTTGTTAACAGGTCCAAGAACTTCAATACCATCAACTTTAATAGGGCCGCCCATGGTCAATATTCCTCCTTTGCAGCGTCTATTGCTTTGAAGAAGATCTTAAGCTCGAATTGTGCCGAAGTCAATGTCCATGCATGATTTGAGATTTTACATTTTAATTTCTTCACAGCATCGATTTATTGAATTTTAAGCCGCCTGCTTTGCGCGTACGGAAAGATATGGGGATGTTTACCGGCCCTTATAGCCGCCTGCGCCTTGTGCCAGAAATCGACACTCAGCAGGTCGGAATGGTGATCTAAAAAGATGTGCCGTAAATGATCGGGCAGTCCCAGAAAATGCCTGAATTCC
>JASFIG010000486.1:0-3484 GCA_050122795.1 Desulfobacterales bacterium | reverse complement strand
ATCGAATCCTTGAAACAGGCAGCCCGGGAGCTAGATGAAAAGATTAAAAATTTAGGGATCGGGGATCGTCAGGGGGTAACGGATACATATCAAACCGGTGAATCATTTGGCTCATATAAAGGCTTGCTTAAACTGCCGGTAAAGGGTAAAATAATAAGTCTTTTCGGTAAGTTTAAAAATACCCGCTACCAGGTGTTAAATTTCCGCAGCGGAATTGAGATTCAAACCGATAGAGGTGAGCCGATTCAGGCCGTTTATGCCGGAAAAGTCCTTTATGCCGATTGGTTTAAAGGATACGGCAACATGATTATTATAGACCATGGAGACAACTATTATACGGTCTATGCCCATATCGAGGAAGCGTTTAAATCCAGTGGAGATTCTGTAGAAACCGGGGAAGTGATTGCCACCGTTGGAGATACGGGTTCCATCAGTGGTCCAAAATTGTATTTTGAAGTCCGGCACCATGGCAAACCGTTGGATCCGATGCAATGGATTGAAACGGGTTAACGATATGGGTGATAAATGCGATTGCTTATCAAGCAATTGCGGGGTTGCTCGAATAAGCCAAATGATGATAACGATTGATTATCTCACGTAAAGCTGCCGGGCCTGTTGCTCAATCGGCAAAAAAATTTTGTGATCACGGTGCGTTTGTGAGAGAACACTTTTAAGGAGTATGTACATGAAATTAAGAAAGATGCGTAACATTAAGCTTTGGATGGTCATGGTTAGCGCCGTGGTTTTATGGACGATCGGAGCCGGTTTTTTCGGTGACCTTTCTGCTAAAAACGATGAATCCTATGAGGGGCTCAAGATATTTGCCGATGTCATTGAATTGATTGAAAAAGAATATGTGGATACTGTCGAATCCAAAGAGCTGATTGAAAAAGCAATCCAGGGAATGCTGCATAGCCTGGATCCCCACTCAACCCTGATGCCGCCGGAAGCATTTGAGGATTTGCAAATTGATACCAAAGGAAAATTCACCGGTATCGGAATTCATATCACCATGCGAGACGGGTTTGTCACCGTCATTTCACCCATCGAAGATACACCGGCAGATAAAGCCGGGATTATCGCCCAGGACCGAATTATCAAAGTTGACGGCAAGCAGGTAAAAGATTTGCGTGAGGCCGTCAGCATGATGCGAGGCCCCAAGGGCACCAAGGTTTTGGTGACGATCGTTCGCCAGGGAGAAAAAGAACCGCTTGATTTTGAGCTGGTACGGGATGTTATTCCGATTATCAGTGTAAAAGCCATTGAGCTCAAACCGGGCTACGGCTACATCCGCCTATCACAATTTTCGGGCAGCACCACCAAAGAGCTTGAAGAGGCTCTAAATACAATGGAATCCGGCGACGTCCCTGTTAAAGGACTTGTGTTGGATTTAAGAAACAACGGCGGCGGCCTGCTGAATCAGGCCATTCAGGTGACCGATCTTTTTCTGGATGAAGGCCAAATACTTTCGATCAAAGGACGAAACAAAAAGAATACAAAAGTGTATATGGCCACGCCAGATGCAGCCATTCGCAATTACCCGCTGGTTGTGCTGATTAACGGAGGCAGCGCCAGCGCCTCTGAAATCGTGGCGGGTGCGTTGCAAGACCAAAAAAGAGCGCTGATTCTGGGAACGACTTCTTTTGGTAAAGGCTCTGTGCAGACCGTAGAGACATTGCGAGACGGCTCCGGGGTAAAATTAACCATTGCCAGATATTTCACGCCCAATGGACGATCCATTCAGGCCAAGGGAATTGAACCGGACATCGTTTTAAAGCATAAACGCATCGATCCCAGCGAATCCCGGGAAGAAGGTTTGTTAAAGGAAAAAGACCTGGCAAATCATCTTGAAGCCGAACCTGAAAAAGAGAAGAAACAAAGAGAAGAAAATCAAACTCAGGAAATGCAGTTTAGAGTCGGTCCGTTGGATCGCGATCGGCTTATGACCGATAATCAGGTTGTCCGTGCGCTTGAAATCCTGAACAGCTATGACATCTTTAAAAGCTTAAATGGGTAAACGAAAACCAACCCGCAAAAAACGCCGATCAAAAAAGCCACGGAAAAAATCCCCTGTTAAAAGTCCGCTGTTAAGGGCGCTGACCGGCCTGACCATTCTGGCACTGGGGGTTTTTGCAATCGGTGTATTGCTGTATTACCTGGCCCCGCCCAAACCCGCTGCCCCGCCGCCATCGACAACCAAATCACCGCCAACCAAGGCACCGGTGGCAAAACAAAAACCGACATATGAGATATATCCTAAAAAATCTCTCCCGCCTCCCAGAACAGCGGCTAAAAAGAAAATTCCAAAATCCATTCCAAAGCCGGGGACAGGTCAATCTTTGCCATTGGTGGCGCTTATCATTGATGATTTGGGTTACGATAAGCAAATTGCCAAAAAATTTGCTCAGTTAAATGTGCCTCTAACATTTTCTATCTTGCCCCATAGCCCCTTTCAACAAAAAATCGTTCGCCTGGCAGAATCAAAAGGGTTGGAAATCATGCTGCACCTGCCCATGGAGCCGAATGAATATCCCAGCGTCGATCCCGGCCCCGGAACGCTGTTGGCCTCGATGTCGGCGGATGAATTGATTGCCCAGCTTGATAAAAACCTCAATACCTTGCCGAATGTTAAAGGCGTCAATAACCATATGGGTTCCAGACTGACTGCGGAATCGACTCAGCTATATCAAATATTTTCGGTTTTAAAGCAACGGGGCCTTTATTTTATTGACAGTCGCACATCGGCGGATTCCTTATGTGAGCCATCGGCACGCCTGTTTCAGATTCCTTTTGCCCAGCGTGATGTTTTTCTTGACCATTACCCGACCCCGGATTTTGTCCGCAAGCAAATAAAAGAATTAATTCGGATTGCCAGACACAACGGCCAGGCGGTGGGCATCCTGCATCCGCATGCCACAACGTTTAAGATTTTGCAGGAAATGCTGCCCGATCTACAAAAAGAGATTCACCTGGTGCCGGCTTCCAAAATTGTGCACCCCGTCGGATGAAACCCATCAGAAATCATATCCCGAAGCAATCATTGCAAATAATTCTTTGGCCTTGAATTCGCGGGCTAAAATCGGGTAAAATATTACCAGAATCCTGCGTGAAAATTAACGCGAGACTAAGATGATACTGAATGACAGCCAATCACGTAAATTATAGAAAAAAACCAATTACCGAACAGACTACGCGCAATGCTTAACGAGTTGAAGGCATGAACGAACAAGCACCCTTATACAGCAGTCGTCTGATTAAAAATTATTTGGAGTACATCAGCAAAAATTATCCTGATGTCGGCATTGAGGCGGTATTGGGCTATGCCAATATGACTCGTTATGAAGTGGAGGACCCGGCCCATTGGTTTAATCAGCAGCAAATCGATTCTTTTCATCAAATCGTATCGCGCAAAACGGGAGATTCCAACATCTCCAGGGCTGTGGGGCGTTATGCGGCATCATCTGGCGGCTTGGGTGCAGCTAAA
>JASFIG010000485.1:0-3486 GCA_050122795.1 Desulfobacterales bacterium | reverse complement strand
GAAAATCAGAAAGGATCATTTTTCTGCCTCCTTTGTCTGTATTAACAGAAATATCAGGCAGATAATGATCCTTCAACCTTTTAAAGGACTATCATAATTTTGTTACGTATAGCGGCTATTATTACACAAGCTGAAATGATGAAAAAAATTAGGGATATATTTATGAAACCTGAAACTGGATGGAATTGTGGATAAGTAGATGATATTTACAGTGTGTCAGATTTTATCAAATCTCACATTTTGGAATGTAAGATCAAGTATCAGCTTTTGCAATTTATGACCTACTAAAAGGATTGCAGAACAACTTCGTTTTGCTCTGGATTTTATATGGAATTAGAATGAATTCAGAGCGTTTAGGTTTTGGTTCAGGGCTCCCGCCTTCCGGCGGGATTTCACGTCTATTCTTATACATATTAACGTGTTCAAAAGGCGGGAGATTAAAAAGAAACTTAGTTATAAATGACTAAAGGGATTGCAGAGCAACTCCGTTTGGCTGTGTATTTTATATGGAATTAAAATGATTTCAGAGCGGTTCGGTTTTGGTTCAGGGCAAGGCGAAAATTGATTCAAAAACGGAGCGTACACGATAGTACGCGAGTATTTTGAATCGATTTTTAACGCCGCCCTGGGCCAAAAGATGAGCGCTCTGAAATCATTTTTAGTCGGAATCTTCCCATGTGATGCACTCAGTCGGACACGTCTCAATCGCCTCTTCAATGCAATCTTCCGGACCGCCTTCTGGCAAGATGACTTCTGCTTTTTCCTCATCTTCGTTAAATGCAAAAACTTCCGCGCAAAGTTCAACGCAGCTTTCACAGCCGATACATTCATCAGCATCGATCACGACTCGTCGGGCCATGGCTAAATCTCCTTTTATATGTTTTTGACAGGGCCGCAGGGCCCATCCGAATAAGAACGTAACATAAGGTCGGCAGAACCAAAAGCAAGGGGATTGACATTCCTGTTAAATTCAGATTCATTGGCTTTTTTGAGGTAAAAAACCATGCGTCAAAAAGATACCTTCAACCATAAGCGACGGATCACTTCATGAACGGCCAGCCATTGAATAATCGGCAAGCAGTGGACTTTAAAACCGGTCGTATCGTCGTGCTTTCGGTATGCCATTTTATTCACGATGTATATTCCAGTTTTCTGTCGCCGCTTTTACCCCTTCTGATCGAAAAGCTTTCAATGTCTTTGACGCAGGCCGGGTTTCTTTCTTCTGTCATGCAACTTCCCGCCCTCATGAACCCTTATATCGGCATTCTGGCCGATAGAGTCAGTGTACGTTATTTTATCATTCTTGCGCCGGCCCTGACATCTGTACCGATGAGTCTCATCGGTCTGGCTCCCAGCTATGGAATTTTATTGATCCTATTATTCATTACGGGAATCAGTGTTTCACTCTTTCACGTCCCTTCGCCGGTGATGATTTCGCGTTTAGCCGGTTCAAAAAAAGGCCGTGGGATGAGCTTCTATATGACCGGAGGCGAACTTGCCAGAGCAATCGGGCCGCTTGTGGCGGTGGGAATGGTTTCTGTGTACGGGCTCGAGGGATTCTATCCGATCATGATCTTCGGGCTGGCGGCTTCGGCCTGGCTCTATTTTAACTTTCGGGAAGTACCCATAACAGTTGATAAAAACCGTAACATTTCCGTATTACAAACCTGGCGCGAACTAAAGTTCATTTTGATGCCTTTGACGGCAATCCTGCTGGCGCGGGGATTTATGCATGCGTCCATAACCGCTTTTTTGCCAACCTTTATTAAGTTGGAAACCGGAGATCTCTGGCTGGCGGGTGTTGCCCTCACGCTTTTTGAAATCAGCGGGGTGGGCGGTGTGTTTGCAGCAGGATCGCTGAGCGATCGTTTTGGCCGTCGCCGCATCCTGCTCATTTCTTTGTTAGGCGCGCCTATCAGTTTACTCGTATTCGCCTGGATTGGTGGGTGGTTTCGGTTTTTGACGCTGGTGGTTATCGGATTTACCCTGCTGTCGACAACCCCGGTTATGCTGGCCCTGGTGCAGGAACACGCCAAAAGCAGTCCCGCTGCCGCCAATGGATTTTTCATGATGGCATCGTTCATGGCGCGCTCGGCCATCGTAGTAGTGATCGGCTTCATCGGGGACTTAATCGGCCTGCGGGCCACCTATTTGGTGAGCGCCATCATGGGTCTCGGCGCGATTCCGTTTATCTTTAAATTACCCGGAAACAGACAGATATGAAACTTTTCAACATACTGGCAATTCTGATAACCCTTTCAGCAGTTTTCAGTTACATCAATCATCGCTTTATCCGGTTACCGACAACCATCGGCGTAATGGCCATTTCCCTTCTGGTGTCGCTCGGGTTGATCGCATTGGAGGCGCTGGGATTCGGGCTCGAAGAAGATGCCCGCATCTTATTGGACAGCATTGATTTCGATGAAACCCTGCTGCACGGCATGCTCAGCTTCTTGCTGTTTGCCGGTGCCCTGCATATCAACCTCGTGGACCTGTCGCGGCAAAAATATATTATCAGCACGCTCGCTACGCTGGGTGTAATCGGGTCGACTTTTATCATCGGTTTTGCCAGCTGGTGGATACTGGGCTGGCTGGGTATCGATTTGGCGTTTATTTATTGCCTGCTGTTCGGCGCGCTGATCTCACCGACGGATCCCATCGCGGTCATGGGTATTTTAAAAAAAGCCGGGGTGCCTGCAAGCCTCGAAACCAAGATTACCGGTGAATCCCTTTTTAACGACGGTGTTGCGGTGGTGGTCTTTCTGGTCATCCTGCAGATCGCCACCGGTACCCAGGCCGTCACTGTCGTTTCTGTGGCCTGGCTTTTCATAAAAGAAGCGCTTGGCGGCCTGCTCTTCGGGCTGATCATCGGGGCAATTGCCTATTGGATGTTGAAAAGTGTTGAGAACTACCAGGTTGAAATTCTGATTACCCTGGCCCTGGTAACCGGTGGTTTTGCACTTGCCGATATGTTACACCTATCCGGCCCGATTGCCATTGTGGTGGCCGGGCTGCTGATCGGCAATCATGGGCGCATGCTGGCCATGTCCGAAGAGGTCCGCGACCATCTCGACAAATTCTGGGAATTGGTTGATGAGATCCTGAATGCCGTTCTGTTTGTCATGATCGGCCTTGAGGTCTTGGTCCTGACGTTTGATTGGTCTTATTTTGTAGCCGGAATCATCTTTATTCCGCTTATACTGGTTGTTCGCTTTATCTGCGTTGGCATTCCGGTGGTCATTCTCAAACGCTTTCGAACCTTCAGCCCGCATGTTATCAAAATCATGACCTGGGGGGGTCTGCGAGGCGGCATATCGGTCGCGTTGGCCCTGTCTTTGCCGGCGGGTCCAAAACGGGAAGCGATTCTGGTGGTTACCTATATAATTGTGGTTTTTTCCATCATCGTGCAGGGCTTGACCATCGGCAGACTGGTGAAGGCAGATAAAGGACTGGATGCTGAGGGGTAAAGATGACGGTTATGGGTTT
>JASFIG010000484.1:0-3495 GCA_050122795.1 Desulfobacterales bacterium | reverse complement strand
TCAAGTATTTATAGTGATTAATTTGCCGGCTGTTTGAATTTGTACTTTTCAAGAAGGTCCTGGATGGCTTCTTCGAGAAGATCATTTTGGCGTTTTTCGAGTTGAGCGGCCAGGATTCTGATTTCTTTGATTAAATCAGCATCCAAAGTGGTGTTATACATTTTTCTTTTAGCCATATGCAATATTTTCAATTGGGTATTAAGGTTTTTTTTTGCAATTCAAAACCGTTTTATGTGTACCGGCTCGCCGGTTCACAGATCAGTGATCGCAACGGTAGGCATCGGCAGCTGAGCCCACCCGATAGTCATGCAGCCAGACAACATGTGTGGCGCCTAAATTCTCTGCCCGCCTTAAGATCTCATCCTGATGCTCTGGCGGGCGGTAATTATCTAAAACTCTACCGGGATCGGTGTTTTCCGTAAGTGTTGCAATATGGGTACAGCCTTCGACCATGGGTTCTTCTGCTACCTTCACAGCTGGAATTGTTTTCGCACAGGCCACCAGGCACAAAATGCCGATAACCCAAAGTTCTTTTTTCATCAAATTCATCGATCCTGGCGTCAAAATTCGATCTCTAACGAATATTTTATTGCATACTGATTCTGTTAATTATTGTAATATAAATAACAGCTTATGTCAAAATTTACATACATTTCAAGATCCTTTAACTATAAAATTAATTGTAATAATAGGTAGTTAAATAGATATAAAGAAATTAATGCGGCTTGCTGACCGACCGTATCCATCCCTTTGCAAACACGCAGGCAGGCGGGTGTCCCAGACAGGGTCCCCAGTATTCGACAAAATACCGGGTTCAAAACCTGCAGGGTTTTCGGTGGGCGCAGGCGTTGATAATAAGTAAAGGGCGTGAATTAAAAGCAGGATTGAGCCGTGATATATTGAAAGCTAAACTTTATATATATTTAATCAATATATTATAATCTTTTAATAAAATTACCAATTGATTCATGGACCTTTTGGGCGCCTTCCCCCAGCAGGATGCCGTGTCGTTCAAAATTAAACAGCAGATATTCTTTTTCCGATGATCCGATCAAATCAAAGATCTTACGGGATCCCTTGGGCTCAACGACAGGGTCGCCACTGGACTGGACCACTAATGTCGGCACCCTAATATTGGCTAACCGCGGCTCTAAATCATCCATGAGTCGATCCACTTCCACCACCCCTGAAATCGGGTTGCGGGTATAATTGATATGGGCATTTTCAGGTCTGTTTTCAACAAATTCCTTTTTGGCGGCATGCTGGTGGGCTTTCTGCATGAGACGATTCCACATGTCGACTGCCGGTGCAAACCGTGCTGAAAAATCTTTGAGACGCATGGGTGCGGCAACGGCAAAAACGCCGGCTATGGTATCAACGCGATCGGCAAGATCCAGAGCCAGTGCCGCTCCGGTCGAAAAACCACCGGCTACCACACGCTCGCAGATATTGCTGATGATGGCATAGGCGCGATCGACCGAAGATCGCCAGTCCAGATATGAACGCATCGCCAGATCTTGCGGAGATGTACCATGGCCCTTTAACCGCGGCACGTAGACCCAAAATCCCAGACGACCCAGATATTCGGCCAGTTCTTTAACTTCAAGGGGTGCTGCCATGTAGCCATGCGAAAGCATGACGCCCAGCTTCTTGGATCGGCCTTTGACCAGGAAGGGCTTACCCACCGACATCGGTTTTGTTTCCCCTTCGATTTTGAAGGTGGCGTAGTCTTTTGCAAATTCGGCCATGTTTTCATCCATCAAATAACGGGCAACCTTGCGGCGAATCCAAAACTGTGGTTGTAGAGCCAGCCGGCTCACGATGCGCTGTAAGGGCTTAATCGGCTCAACGGCATTGGCTATTACATCGATGGGATTATCAATTCGGACGCGGTGAAAATCATAAGCGGATGAAAATTTTGAGGTATCCTTGATAAGCCATTTGCCCTGCCGGGAGAGGATGCCGGTATCAAGCGCCACCGTCAAAAAATCCTGAAACTTATGGTAGCAATCGTCGGTCAGCAAGTGCACCTGATCGTCATCGAAACTGCGGTGCATATGGATGTTGGTTTTATGCGGAATGCGGGTGCAGGCCAGAAACACGCGTCTGCGAAGATCCTGATCATCAATTTTTTTGGCCCGTATCGCTCGCAGCATGGATGCAAACATATGGTCGTGATTGACGGTGGTTAAATTGTAAATGGCGGCCATGTACTTTTCCATTAGCCGCAAGGCTTCAATGCGCATACGGTTCCGCGAAGGAATGGCATCATCAAAGTTGATTCGTCTTTGTGCGGAAATATCCATATCAATCGGTGAGCATTGCAGACATTCAAATATCTGGATGGGCTCCCCAAAGCGGATATCAATGTCCACCCCGGAAAGCAGCATGGACCCCTCGGTCATCAGTTCTTCGATCAAGCGCTCAGGCAAATCTTCCACCAGGCGCACGGCCAGGTTGCTGAGGATGTTTTCGCGGGCCCGAATCGGATAATAGGTCAGATTGACCGGAATGATATGGGTATCACCATTGATAACCGGTTTCAGATCTTGGATCTGGAACTGCCCGGCCAGATGCTTGACCTCATCGGAATTTTTGGCCTGCAATCTTTTCATACGCTGGCGGTAGAATTCGGTCCGCAGTGCCAGTGTGGCAGCACCCGTGTGCGGTGGATGTTTGCCGCCGGCCGCTGAAATCATATAGCGCCCTTTTTCGATTATTTTTTTATTTTTGACCATACGGCCTTCCGGAAATATGATCCAGTTAGCCTCACCGGTCAAAAGCGTTTTCACAATCAGGCGATCCCGATCCGCATTTTTAGTGGAAACCGCACCCACTTTTTCCAAATAGGCGCCAAAGGCGCCTTTGAATAACTCGTAGGAAGCCAGCGACCAGACCGGAATTTTGGTTAAGCGAAATATCACATACGGCATCAGAAACGTTTCAAGGCGTGTGAAATGATTGATGACAAAAATATTGGACCCGGCAGGGATATTGTCCTCACCGTGATAGGCAATCTGGGCTTTTGACAGGTTGGTAATCGTTTTGATCGCCAGCCCTGTTGTGCGGTATGCGAATCTGTTGAGCATTCCCTATCCCTTCTGTGTCCATCCGTGTGAATGCATCACATGCGGCGCTCACTGACTTCTGACCGTTATGCGGGTGGTTGGCAGTCGTCCTCATCCTGCCCCTGAATTCAGTAAATTCGGGACATCTTCCCTCTATGATCATAGGGGATAATAGATCGAAAATCAATAAATTGGAGCCTGAAATTTGCACAGTCAGCGTCTGTCATCAGGCCGACACGGCAATGAATAACCAAACGTGACAAAATGTTTTTTTAACTCTCGTTGTCGGAGATGAAGGCCCGTTATGCGCCGGCGGCAATTCGGATGGCGGTATGTATTGACAGTTCAGCCAAATAGCAATAGCTTATAAAACCTTGAGGCGTGCGGCATCGGCTTTTGATAAAATACGATCTGAATCCCGCATTGA
>JASFIG010000483.1:0-3500 GCA_050122795.1 Desulfobacterales bacterium | reverse complement strand
GCCTGATCATCATCCGCCGGGCGCCCGTTGGCAAAGGCGTTGACATCCTGCATGATCGCGCTCAGCAGTTCCTGGGGCTCGTGATCACCGCCGGCTTCGAGCTGCCGCAACAAGCGCTCCTCCCCGTAGGTTTCCCCGTCTGTATTAAACCGTTCGGTAATTCCATCGGTATACATCAGGATGCGATCGGCCGGAAGCAGTTCGGCTTCTGTCACCGGAACCTGTTCGAAGGGATCGATTCCCAATGGGAACACACCACTGCATTTATACTCGATCGCTTTTTTCTCAGCAGATCGATAAATCATCGGCGGGGGGTGGCCGGCCCGCGCAATCTTAAGAGTGCGGCTTGCGGCGTCATAAACAACATATAATGCGGTGACAAAGCTGGGATCAGCAACTTTACACATGTGCTCATTTAAAAAATACAACAGCTCACCGGGATCAGCAGGCGGTTGCGGATACGAGCGGAAAAGCGCACATGTCATGGCCATCATGACGGCTGCCGGCGCACTGTGCCCTTCGGCATCGGCCACGAGAAAGCCCCACTGATTATCGGCCATCCTGGCAATATCGTAATAGTCTCCGCCGGCATACAGACTGGTTTCATAATGCACGGCAAGCTTTAAGCCTTCAATCTGAGGCAGATTCTTGGGCAGCAGGCGGCGCTGAACATCGGAGGCGGCCTCGAGTTCATCTTCGAGCGCGTCTTTCTTTTCTTCGACTTCACGCTTGAGCCGATGGATGGTCAGGTGGGTGTCCACCCGCGCGATGACTTCGTCCGGCTGAAACGGCTTGGACACATAATCAACCGCCCCCAGCTGCAGCCCTTGAACCTTGTCTTTGGTGTCGGTGAGCGCCGATAGAAAAATAACCGGTATGTTTCCCGTGGCAGGGTCCGCTTTCAGCCGGCGGCAGACCTCAAATCCATCGATACCGGGCATCATGATATCCAGCAAGATTAAATCGGGCGACGCCTTTTGGGCGATGGACAGAGCTGTTTCGCCATTTTTGGCCACCAGCAGCTTGCATCCGGTGGACTCAAGCGTCTGGTAGAGAACCTGCAGATTGGTTGGGTTATCATCTACTAGCAGTAAAGATTCTTTTTCACGGCAGTTTTCCAACATCCGTTATTCCCTCGGGAGATTCCGATCGCGTGCCATTCATGCAATTGTTATAAGCGATGGTACCGATCTTACTTTTTTACTTCATCTATACCCGCTTCAACAGAATCTGCAATGGGTATAATGGCACCGAATCCGCTGACTTCAAACACCTCTTTCACATATGCATTGAGCGCGCACAGCGCAAATTTGCCGTCTTTGCGTTTTATCTCTTTGGCAGTACCTAACACGACCCTCAGGCCGGCGCTGCTCAGATATTCAAGGTCTGCGAAATCAAAAAGGAGTCGATTATTTTCGCCTTCCAGGATGCTTTTTATGGTCTCCTCCGCATCGGTTGCTGATGACCCATCCAACCGACCCTTAAAGGCCAGAAAAACAATTCCGTTTTCCTCTTTGTGACTGATTTCCATAACCAACCCCTTTAAGCAATAAACTCATGCATAAGTTATTATCATATAACCATTTCCCAGACTAAATCAATACCTTCTGACAGCATTTTGATCTAACAAGCCCGGCCATCATATTAGAAATCATGCATTCTGCCAATAATTTATTTGGGTTTTTAAGCATACGGCATTCAGCATTCAACGATCACGGGACGATGGGGAATAAAATATAAAGCTTGTGGAGATGAGGGTTTAATGATACGAAGATGAAGCGAAAATAGTTTGCAAAGGTCTCTTTTGTACACTTTCTGGGATTAATCTTCGAATCAAGCTTGGAATTTTCCAATTTAAAACAATGTCTAATTTGGGCCTTCTTCGCCTTTTTGGAAGCCGCCTCCCAAGAAAATCGTACAGATACTGAATACCAAGGAGGATTTCACCGATGGCTGAAGGTCGTATCAAATGGTATAACGAAAAAAAAGGATATGGATTTATCGAATCCGATGAAGAGGGTGATATCTTTGTCCACAAAACCGGGATCGTAGACCATGGCTTTTTTACATTGCGAGCCGATGATCCGGTGTCATTTGAAACAAAGCAAACCCAGAGAGGAAAGCAGGCCGTCAATGTTAAGCGAATTTAATCGTTCGCTGCCTAATTTTATAAACAAAAAGGCAGAGTCACAAAAGGCTCTGCTTTTTATTTAAACGAAAAGGGGGGGTATGAAACAACGCTATCATATTACGCGCGACGAAAAGACAAGTGAATTGACGATTGAGGAATACGCGGTCATTGCCGGCAACATAAAAAGGCATGAAATCAGCGCAATTGCCCGGGACGATTTTACCCTGTTGTGCACTGAAACATACGAGGGTAAAGCCATCAAAAAAGCAATCTCAGAGGGAAAAGAGGCCCTGGTAACCATCCTGCGGACCGACAATCTTTATCCCATCGGCACCTATGCGGATGTCATTGCCGAATCCGTCATGGAGATTTATGGCAAGAATGATCATTCCTCAAAAGAGCTCTTATTTGATGACCTGGATCTGTTCGAGTCATTTCAGGAAGCATCCCCGCCGAAAACTGCTGGTGGCTCTTAGATTGGGGAGAGATCATTCAAATTTGAGAAGTTTTTGAAAACCGGAAATGCGTGTAAATTTCTGGTAATGAAAAAGATCCATGAAAACATTACTCTTATACCCATCCTTCCCAGATACCTTCTGGAGTTTTAAGCACGCCCTGAAGTTTATCCATAAACGCTCGGCGTTCCCACCGTTAGGCCTGCTGACCGTAGCGGCTATGCTGCCTGCCAACTGGCCCAAACGGCTGATCGACCTCAATGTAAACCCGTTGACTGACAAAGACCTGGCATGGGCTGACAGCGTTTTTGTCAGTGCGATGGCCGTGCAGCGGGAATCCGCGCGTCAGGCTATCATGCGCTGTAAAAAAGCCGGTTTAAAGGTCGTCGCCGGCGGACCGCTGTTTACAGATGAACATAAGGCTTTTGAAGCCGTTGATCATTTTGTCTTAAACGAAGCCGAGCTGACGCTGCCGTCTTTTTTGCGTGACCTGGAACGCGCTTGTCCCCAAAGATTGTACCAGACGAGCAGGTTTGCCGATCTGAGCCAAACACCGCCGCCATTGTGGCATCTGATCGATATAAAACGTTATGCTGCAATGAGCATTCAGTTTTCGCGCGGCTGCCCGTTTAATTGTGACTTTTGCAATATCACCGCGCTGCTTGGACACCGGCCGCGACACAAAACGGCTGCACAAATTATCACCGAACTGGACAGTCTTTACGACCTGGGTTGGCGGGGAAATATATTTTTCGTCGATGACAACTTTATCAGCAATAAAAAATATCTTCAGGACAAACTACTGCCGGCGCTGATCGACTGGCAGAAAGATAAAAAATCCATTCGTTTCAACACCGAAGCCTCGGTCAACCTGGCCGATGATCGGGCTTTAATGGAGATGATGGTCGCCGCCA
>JASFIG010000482.1:0-3513 GCA_050122795.1 Desulfobacterales bacterium | reverse complement strand
AAAAAGAGCCATAGCCCAGATAAGCATCGACATCCTCAACCATTATAGCTGCCCATTCTCTCCCAATTCATATTTCAACTGCGTATCTGGCATTTTTCTGCGCAAACAAAATTTCATATTAAGGCACGATACCTAAAAAACCAGAAGGCAGTAAAATTTTGAGATGTGTTTACGAAATCTATCATTCCGCTATCCGTGTTTGGCTCTGGCATTGACAGTCAAATGTCTGCGCGCTATGAATTGCGTTTATATTCAATATTTCGCCGAATTTTTCGAAAGCGTTTTATATGCAAGAAAACAATGCCATGACAAATCAGCTCAACCTGTTCCAGCGTATCCGCTATTCCATTTTTCCCGGTACGCTGCAAAGACCAGCATATCGCGAGCGTTATCGAAACTTTTTCAACAGCCTGATTCTTCACTTTCGTCCCCGAAACGTTCAGCAACGCACCCTCCGATTCACCTTGACATGGGGTCTTGGTGGCATGGCCGTGGTGCTGGTGGGCATGCTGTTTGCTACAGGATTGATGTTGAAATTCGTTTACCAACCGGTTCCCGACCGCGCCTACGAGTCTATTATTCATCTGCAAAATAATGTGCTTTTTGGCCAGCTGATCCGCAATGTTCATCACTGGAGCGGCAACATCCTATTAATTATCGTTTTTTTACACCTTTTGCGTGTATTTTTTACCGGCGCATTTCATCCGCCACGGCAGTTCAACTGGATCATCGGCCTGGTAATGTTTCTGGCAGTATTAACTTCAAATATAACCGGATACCTGCTGCCCTGGGACCAGCTTGCCTTCTGGGCCATTACAATTTGCACCGGCATGCTGGAATATGTTCCTGGAATTGGCGAATGGCTGCAAAAGCTCATCCGCGGCGGTAACGAAATCGGACCGGCTACGATATCCATTTTCTTTGCCATCCATACGGCCATCATTCCTGCCTGTTTGCTTGTTTTGATGCCGTGGCACTTTTGGCGTGTGCGTAAAGCCGGCGGCCTGGTAATTCCCCGCAGACCGGGTGAAGAGCAAGGCAGCGAGAATGAGAAAGTGTCAACCATTCCAAACTTGATTTTAAGAGAGATCGTCGTTGCCTTGGTCTTAATCGCCTTTATCATGGCGATTTCGGTCATTTTTAATGCTCCCCTGGAAGCCAAGGCTAATCCGGGACTGAGCCCCAACCCGACCAAAGCACCTTGGTACTTTGCCGGCATCCAGGAACTGCTCCTGCACTTTCATCCGCTGTTTGCGTTGTTCATCATACCTGTTTTTATGTTGATTGCCCTGGTCAGCATCCCATATTTAAATTATCGGACAGATACAGCCGGGGTGTGGTTTGCCTCACACAGAGGCCGGCGTATGACGGCCGCGGCCGCCTTAACTGCTGTTATCATTACACCGATAGGAATCATTGCCGACGAATTTGTAATCGATTTTGCAGCCTGGATACCTGGCCTGTCTCCGGTTGTCAGTAACGGAATTTTGCCGGCGGCTTTTGTACTGGCGGGTATCATCGTGTTTTATTGGCTGGTGAAGAAAAAATACACAGCCACAAATAACGAATCTATTCAATCCGTTTTCGTCCTATTAGTGGTTGCCTTTATTATTCTGACGATTACCGGTATCTGGTTTCGAGGGAAAGGAATGGCATTGATGTGGCCGTAATTCAGAAGTCAGAGGTCAGAAGACAGAAGTCAGTATTAAAGAAAAAAACTGGACAGGATAACAGGATGAACAGGATTCTTAGCTATGGCAAAAGATAAATATGCCCGAGAACACACATAAAAAGAAATCCGAAACTGAACCCACCCGAAGATCCTTTTTAAATATCCTCTGGCTAATCTTGGGTGGTGTTGCCCTGGCTGAGTTCGTTGCCGTGGCATTTGCTTTTTTAAGACCTCGCAAATTGAAAGCCCGGGGAGAGGAAGCAAATTCAGTCATCGCTGCAGGAGCAGTCGAAAGATTTGAACCCAATTCGGTCACTGCATTCGTGAGAGGAAAATTTTATCTGGCACGGCTTGAAGACGGTGGGTTTTTAGCTTTATCCCGCACATGCACACACCTGGGCTGCTCGGTCCCCTGGATTGAAAAAGAGATGAAATTTGCCTGTCCCTGCCATGGATCGGCATTTGATATCACAGGAAGTGTCATCGAAGCACCGGCGCCCCGGGCGCTGGATATTTATCCGATAGCTATTGAAAACAACATCATAAAAGTGGACATCCGTACGCCTATCAAACGTAACACGTTTCACAAAGACCAAGTGACGTACCTTAAGAAAAAGGCATAAGGCACAAAGTTCACAGCACACGGAATGTAGTTAAGTTATACATGTTACTGTGGGCTCTGTGGGTTATGTGGAAAATTATATGACGAACTGGAAAATAACCGGATTTATTGCAACACTTGTCATCGTTCTCTCGATTCCGGCTTACATGCTGAAGGATAAATATTTCCGTCGTCCTATTGAGTCCCGGCCTGTCGCCACTTTTGCCGGCAGCAATAAATGCAAGGATTGCCACCGGGCCGAATACGACAAGTGGCAAAATTCCCACCACGACCGCGCCATGGAGGTTGCCAGTGATGAAACCGTATTGGGGGATTTTAGCAATGTGTCCGTAGAGTTTCACGGTGTCACCAGCCGCTTCTATAGCAAAGACAGCCAATTTTACGTACACACCCAGGGCCCAGACGGTAAAATGGGCGAGTTTGAAATCACCCATACCTTCGGGTGGTATCCCCTGCAGCAATACCTGATACCCTTTCCCGGCGGCCGCCTGCAATGCCTGCCCATTGCCTGGGATGTGAAAGAAAAAAAGTGGTATCACCTGTACCCGGATATGCGCATCGATCCTAAAGACTGGCTGTACTGGACCAATGCCGGACAGAACTGGAACGGTATGTGCGCCGAGTGTCATTCAACAAATCTGAAAAAGAACTACGTCATCGAAAGCGATTCTTACCAAACCACCTGGTCAGAAATCGACGTCAGCTGTGAGGCTTGCCATGGACCCGGTTCCCTCCATGTGGAATGGGCCGAACTCCCGGATATGGCCCGGCCTCAAAGCGCTAATTATGAACTGGTGGTCAAAGCAAAAGGCATGGATTCACGCCAACAGGTGGAGCTGTGCGCTCCCTGTCATGCCCGACGCGCCATTCTGGGCGATTACACCCATGCTGAGCCGGATCTGCTTGACAACATGCTGCCCAGTTTGCTTACGCCTGAGCTGTATTTTGCCGACGGCCAGATTTTAGAAGAAGTTTATGTTTACGGCTCTTTTACCCAGAGCAAAATGTATAGCCGCAATGTGCGCTGCAGTGATTGCCATGATGTACACAGCATAAAAAAGGTCAAAGAAGGCAACGCACTTTGTTTACAGTGCCACCGCGCCGGCATTTATGACACCAAAGCGCACCATTTCCACAAGAAAAAGGGGGAAAAAGGGGAGCCCATCAAATCGGCGGATGGAAAGGTCCTGTTTGATGTGGGCACGGGGGCTGAATGTGT
>JASFIG010000481.1:0-3518 GCA_050122795.1 Desulfobacterales bacterium | reverse complement strand
GAAAGCAGACCTACAAGCGATAACTCATTTTTTCGTGGATAGGGTAAAATTCCCTGATACCCGAAACCTGCTTGTCCGCCATAGCTTAAGCGAAGGCGGAACACCTGAAACCTTTACTAATTAATACAGACCCGCCGCACTTCAGACAGGTCGGTATACCCTTTAAAAACCTTCATGATACCATCCTGCCGAAGTGTGGACATGCCTTCCTTCATGGCCTGGGCAAATAGCATTTCGGTGCTGGCCTGCTTTTTAATCATCAATTTGATTTTGGGCGTGCCTTCCATGAGCTCGTGGATACCCATGCGGCCGCGGTAACCGGTATTTGAGCAGGCATCGCAGCCTACAGGCTTGTACAGAGTCGTGTCCGGGTCATATTCAATACCGGTTTGCGCCCAATATTTTTCACCGTAGTCCACGTAGATCATCTCATATTCATCTTTAGTCAACGGATATTCTTCCATACAATCTTTGCATAAGCGACGCGTCAGCCGCTGAGCCAGTACTCCCAGAAAGGCGTCTGAAAAATTAAGGGGATTGAGCCCCATATCCAGCAGTCGGGTAATGGTTTCCGGTGCGCTGTTGGTGTGCAGGGTCGAAAAGACCAGGTGGCCGGTCAAAGAGGCCTCTATGCCAATGGAGGCTGTCTCCTCATCCCGCATTTCCCCGATCATGATGACGTCCGGATCGGCCCTGAGGAAAGCCCGCATCACCCGGGCAAAATCCAGACCAATTTTGGGCTTGACTTCTACCTGCCGCAGCCCGCCCTGGGTGATTTCGATCGGATCTTCAGCTGTCCATATTTTTATGCCCGGTTTATTGATGTAGCTGAGAATTGCATGCAGTGATGTGGTTTTACCCGAACCGGTGGGGCCCACCGCCAACACCAGCCCGTAGGGCTTGGCAATGACGCGTTTCATAACTTTGGTGTTGCGCTCGGTCATGCCCATCTCGTCGAGCTCCATCGCACCGGCCGAGGCCAGAATTCTGAGCACCACATCTTCGAATCCACCCTGAGTCGGCAGGGTGGCAACGCGGAGTTCAAATGTCGGCACGCCTTTGCGTTTGAATTTGATCTTTCCGTCTTGGGGCAGCCGCCGCTCGGCGATATCCAGGTTTGACATGATTTTAACCCTGGAAACGATCCCGCGCGCCATGGAATTGGGGACTTTGAGGTACTCCTGACAGACGCCGTCCAGACGAAAGCGCACAGATGTTGATTTGGTAATCGATGACGGCTCGATATGGATATCCGACGCATTTTTGCGGTAAGCGGCAATAATGGTCTGATCCACCAGCTTAACGATTTTGCCCGAGGCTTCATCCAGACCGTCATCGACCTCTTCTTCTTCCTCTTCTTCCTCGAAGGAGACATCCGGCATTAAATCAAAGTCATCAAGTGTCTGCTGCGTTGCGGCCTCTTCGGCGGCCTGTTGTCCCCCGTCAAAAAACAGTTTTATGTACTGCTCGATATCTTCACGGATGGCGACTGTAAAATTGATCCGATTGGTTTTCATCAGGGCTCTGATGTTATCGGTTTTATTCAGATCCCGTGGATCATCAACTAAAATCTCCACTGCTTCTTTGTTCCAGGTCATGGGAACCCAGTACTCGTTGAGCAAAAAGGTTTTCTTCAAATTGGATAACAGTTCGACCGGCACCGTGAAAGAAGGATCGTAATCGCGAAACTGAGTATCATAGAAAAGTGAAAAGGATTTACCGATGGCCGCTTTGTTGATTTTGTTGTGTTCAATTAAAACAAATTCGACACTTTTGTTCATCTTTTTGGCCAATGCAAACGCCTGCTGCAACTGCTGGGTCGTTACCAATTTCTCGCGCAGCAGGTAATCATATTTCGAGCCGGTCGTAAAAGTGGCCGCAACCGAATCCATTCGTTTCTTGACTTCCGCATTGTCGGGACTTAATCTGTGCGCCGCCCTGTAGTTGTCAAGCGCCACTTCACGATGATCGCGCTTTTCCATTTCCTGTCCGAAAATGAACAAAATGTCGGCTGTATCTGCTTTAGAAAGTTTGAGCGGTTTTATGAGCGCGTTCAGTTTATCCGATGCTTTTGAGGGGGAATGCAGTTTCAATAGACATTCACTGATTTCGGGCATCACTTTATTCACCGGATAATCTTCTTTTAGCAGCTTGGCGTATTCCGGAAGGGCCTCGCCGTGCAGCCCCATTTCCTTAAAGGCAGAAGCACTGTCCAAAATGGCCGGAACATCTCCCTGGTTGGACAACCGCTCCCGCAACATCGTGATATCTTTGGCCGAGACCCCTTTGGGCGCAGTCTCCTCTTCATTGTCGATTTCATGCTTGAGCAAACGGATGCGCTTTTGAATTTTATCGTGGGTCTGGGTATCCTGTTCAGATACGCTGCCGAGAATATTTTCGTAAATTTTAAGCGAGTCTTCAAACAACCCCATTGAACGGCAAACTTCAGCCTCGTTGATTTTAGATTCAATTTCTGTGTTCATTTATTAGGATAACCCTTTCAATTGGAATGGCACACCGCATCGGATTTTATTTATTTTTTAAAGAACCGGCCAAATTTTCGGCCCGGTTTTGCTGGCTGCAACAACGGTAAAAGAATGTCACAATTTAATCGAACCATCGAAATCGGCACGTAAAGCGCCATTAATACAACCAGAAAACCCACCTCGGTTTTACGGATATAAATGCGACCCTTTTCAAAAATCAGGTCGGTTTCACGCATTCCTTCCATGGATTCAATTAAAAATCGCCAATCCAGGTTTTCAGGCGCTGCTTTGACCGTTGTCGAGAACTCTTTAAAAAGCACATCGCCGTCGGCCGCAAACAGCATGACACCCGTCACGCCATCTGTATTCAATATATCCTTAAACAATTCTCGCATTTGATGCGCACATCTTAATTTAATTATATTGAGCGCTTGAAGCGCTCATTGTGTTTAACTTTAATGAGCGCTTCAAGCGCTCATTAAAGTTATTTGCTGATAGCCCTCAATATCTTATCTCGGGGGCACCGGGGGTCTACCGTGACAACGGTTGTTTTTTGACCTGGTATGAGAATGTAGTCATGGTCATCACCCCGATCGATATAGGCCAGCATGAATTTCCCCAATTGGAAGAAAGCACCGATTTTCGATAGCTGGGTGACACGGTAGTCCCAAAGCGAATCCTGATAGAGATCTTCCAGACCGCATTGCTGCCCAATTTCTGCTTCGATGTTGGCCCTTAGTTTGTTAAGCCGATCGGCCGGCATCTCAGCTGCGGTTTCAATCTGCTCCATAACGCCCTCTGGCACGAGCTCCGCCTCTTCCTCATCTTTGACGCGCATGCTCACCGGCGCCTCCTCGTCCTTGCGCCGCATAGCCTCCAGGATGAGCGGCTGCAAGTCGCTTTGAATTCTATTTTTCTTTAGAGCACAGCCATTTTGAATGGACAGATTGACCGCATCCCATGAAAAAATTTCGTGCGCGGCAGCCTCGCCTTGCATATTGTTTGCCCTGGCATCAAACAATTCACCATCAC
>JASFIG010000480.1:0-3523 GCA_050122795.1 Desulfobacterales bacterium | reverse complement strand
TAGCAAACAGTATATGACGATCGGCTTCAAATCCGAACTCTGCGGCCAACCTTTGTATCTTCGCTGCAGGTAAATTCTGAATTTCAGCTTTGCGGGCGTCAAGATCCAATTGCTGCATCCAGCGCAACCACTGGTTTCTTTGGGCATCATTGCCAAGCCGCCCCTTTAACGAAACAACAAATCGGTTTGCCCGTAAATAAGTAAATCCGGAAACTTGAAAATAGGCGCCATTGCGAACGCCGGCTTGACGAACAGCCTTATCCAGCTGGGAAAAAAAAAGCACGGCTTGCGGCGGCCTTTGCGCGTCGTTCTCAAAACGATATGTGACCCGGCCGGCGCAGGCCTGAATAACCAAACACAAAATAAGCAGGAGATAGAGATGGATTGTTTTAATCGACATTTGAAGGCCTTTATGTTGCAATGGGATCACAGCGGTGGATCGGCGATCTTGGGCACCTCTTAGAGATGATTCATAAACCCCAATGTTAATTGCCAGAAACGAACCCCACCCGAATGGAATGAACCGGCGGGTGAGTCGCTCTTTAAAGGATGAGATCTTAAAATCAGCTTTTTTTTGTTCTCAAAAGTGAATCGTAGGCACGGGTTAATTCAACAAACTTTTCCTGTGCACCGCCTTTATCCGGATGAAGTTCCCGGGCTCTGCGCCTGAATGATCGGCTCAGCTCGCGACGGCTCATATTTTTAAGCGTATTTTCGGTTTCATCAAAAATCGTGCTGGCTGCCTTCATTGAAACCGAAGCGGTTTGGGATGGAAACTGATGCCCGCGCCGGCTGTTGATGAAATTGCGGATATAATCTTCCACCCAGGATCGCGGGGCAAAATCGGTATCGTAAAACATGAACAAATAGCGGGTTAAATAATCATGCAGCCAGCCGTCGGTTGTCATGCCGGCCCAAAAAACGGGATCCGCATTCAATTTGCATATTTCGGCGTCAAAATACGCATCGATATCACTTTGCTTTAAAAACTGCGGTCTCTTGGCGGCAAAGGATTGGCTGAAAAACCGATTGACATCAAATATGACGTAGGCATATGCCTTGTATTCCCGGGGATGTAATTGCCGTTCCATTTCCATAAATTGCTGTTCAAGCTCATCCCTGGATTTATGGCGCAGAATGTCGAACACCTTTTCAGGCATAAGCCATAGGTAGCCCTGCTCCATGCGGCCAAATTTTAAATAATGCAGCCGGCGCTTATCGAAATTATGCACCGGCAGGTCGGTCTTGACAGATTCGGGGCGTGCCTGCGCTCGTGGCGAGCGCTTGCCTCTATTGCGAAAGTGTTCCAGTGCGTGTTGGATGCGCGGTTTTAAAAACGGCCAGAATATATCTTCGAGGTCATCCACCTGCAGGTCGACACCGCGTTCTTCTATATGGTCTTCTATGTCCGGATCCACATAAAAAGCGTTTCCCCCCGGGTAGATAATGTGCTCACCGGGACTGGTTCCCAGATCAAAAAGATCGCGACTCAGGTAATGATTGCCGTCCCAGTAAGATTCGCGGATAACATAATGAAGCGCACCATCGATGATTTTGCGGGCTAAGTACATTCCTTCTTTTTTCCTCTTATAAGCATTATCTGGTTTTTCGATTTTTCGGGTTCCCGTTTACGGCCTCTGGCTGCTGGCAGCTTGCCGCTGTTTTTTGCGTCGGCACGGAGGCGCTCGCCCATGGTATAATAATGCGCAATCAGATAACAACCGAAGACAAAAACAATAAGGGCATTTAAAACCATCGTCCTCGTCGTCGTCCTCGTACTCGTACTCGAGAACTCAAATCAGCCGACATCCGTCATGCGCAACTTTGGAAACGCTGACACCTGTAACCTGAAACCGCCTTTGTGCTGACACCCGAAACCTGACACCTGAATCGCCTTTAGCTGAACTTTGAATGCTGACACCCGCAACATGCAACTCGTAACCCGCAACCACAGCCTATGTAAAAGCTGATATTCCCGTTATCTCCTGCCCTAACACCAGCGTATGCATACTGTCTGTTCCTTCCAGGGCGCTAATGGCCTCCAGGTCACATAGATGACGGATGACCTGGTGATCGGCCAGGATACCCCGCGCACCGAGAATATCACGCGCAATGCGGGCAATCTTAATGGCTTCTTGCACATTATTCATTTTTGCCAGCGATATTTGGGCCGGACGGGCCTGGTGGCTATCCAGCAGTCGCCCCAGATGGTAATTGACGAGCTGGGCCTTGGTGATTTCCACCAGCATGCGGACCAGGCGATCCTGTACCAGCTGATATCCGGCAATTGCTTGATTGAATACCTGTCGCTTGAGGGCGAAGGCCCTGGCTGCCTGATAGCACGCCACGGCAGAACCGACGGCACCGCAGGCAACGCCATAGCGGGCAAAATTGAGACATTCGAAAATGGATTTAAGGCCGTTGGCACCCGGTAAAATCTGATCCGCATCAACAGCACAGTCCTTCAATTCGATCAGAGCTGTCGCTGATGTTCGATATGAAAATTTGCGCTGGATTGGCGTTGCGCGAAACCCGGGGCTGTCGGTTTCCACCAGGAAACCCCGGATGTCTTGATCACATTTTGCCCAGATAATGGCCACTTTCGCAATGGTGCCGTTGGTAATCCACATTTTTCTGCCGTTCAGGACATAACCGCTTTTATTTTTTTGAGCCCGCGTTTCCATTCCGCCGGGATTTGAGCCAAATCCCGGTTCAGACAGACCAAAACAACCGATGGCATTGCCCCGGGCCATCTCGGGCAGCCATTTTTTACGCTGTTTATCGGAGCCGAATCGATAAATGGGAAACATCACCAGGGAGTTTTGAACGGAAAACATCGCCCGCAGGCCGCTATCGCACCGGCTCAATTCCTGGCAGATCAGCCCGTAAACGGTATGACTGCTCTGGCTGCACCCGTACCCATCCACATGGACACCCAAAAGGCCCAACTCGGCCATTTGAGAAACCAGCTGCATCGGAACGGTCCCTTTGTCAAAATGCTCGGCAATGATGGGCATACATTCCTGTTCGACAAATGCCCGCACCTTATCCCTGACGAATTTTTCCTCCTTGCTGAGCAATCGGTCGATTCCATAAAAATCAACAGTTTCCTCCGGCACCATACCATTTACCCCGCTGTGTTTAAGATTGCGCACCACTATCATAAGTCCCCGATCGTAAAAGAGCAACCATTCCGAGCGATTGCATTTGGCAATTCTTGTTTTTCCTGCTGAAATGGTTAACATCACCGTAGCAGGTAAACGACTGATTCTGGAACCTGAGGTAGGGAGGAAATCATGAAACAACGCCAGCTGGGAAAATCGGATATACAGATTTCATCGATTATCATGGGGCTGTGGCAGGCAGGCAAGGAAATGTGGGTGGGTATCAATGATAAACAGACGACCGCCGCGATTCGAGCCGCTTATGAATCCGGCATTACCACCTTCGATACGGCCGAGGCATACGGTAAGGGGCATTCGGAGCGGGTACTGGCATCGGCGCTATCCGACGTCCGCAACAA
>JASFIG010000479.1:0-3526 GCA_050122795.1 Desulfobacterales bacterium | reverse complement strand
GTCCAAATAGCCGACCAGCGGAATAAAATCGGGGATCAGGTCCGCAGGTAAAATGAAATAAAGTAATCCGCCCCCGATCATGGCCACGCTGGCGGGGTGAAGTTTGTAATCGCCCTTGACGGCGTCCTTGAAAAGCGCATACAGCGCGCGCACATTTTCAAGGACCTTTTTTAAGGAAGGATAGGCCCTGTTGATCTTATTGCGCATGGCTTCGTCGTTGATAAATTCACTATAATCCTTGCCCCGGGTGAAGCGCAGCATACGATCGTAATTTTTGCGCCGTTCAGCATCGGCCAGGATGTGATAGGCCTGATTGAGCACCTTGGTCTTTTCCTCCGCCTCCAGGGTGCGGTCCGGATTTTTATCCGGATGCCAGCGCTTGACCTGTTCAAGATAGGCTTGTTTGACTTCCTGGGGCCCGGCTTTGGGGTCGATTTCCAGCAGCTCATAATAGTTGACAAATTTATCTGAGGATGTGTTCATTGTACTCGTTTTTTTGACCGCCTGATTTAATTCAGACGACTATAAGTGATTTCCCGGCAGCCGTCCACTGTATTTTGGCATTTATGACGCCCGCTATAAATTTCCGCGATTGTCTCAGATAAAGATTTGGAGGGTCGGCCTTGACATGCCACATTGTGGTCATATTTTCTGGTTTATTCCGAACCTTTTAATCTTCGTTACCATGGTGCCCAGAGCTACTGGCACCGGTCGGACAAAATCAAAATTTTCATGTTTATCATGATGTGCTCGCTTCCGCTTTCTTCTTCCGCATCCTGACCTGAACCTGCAATCTCGATTGTCTGCTCGCAACTGATTGATGTTCGATAATGTGAGCACCCGTCAATAAAAAGTTCTTTTTAACCTATTCAGGAGGCCCACCTATGTTTATTCAATGGAGCAACATACATAATAAATTTCTTGCGGCTCTTGCAGTTGTCATGGCAGGCGCCTTGAGTGTTCAATCGGCATCCTGTGCGCAGAAGACGCCGCAGGAGGATGTTCAGTCAGCTGCAGTCCCGGGTCAGATAGCGCCGCGGCTGCAGAACCTGGGAAACCACAAGTTGATCGTAACGACAAGTTCGCCCCGTGCACAGCTCTTTATCAGCCAGGGAATCATGCTGGCATACGGATTTAACCACGCTGAAGCAAGCCGCTCTTTTCGCGAGGCCGCCCGCCTCGATCCCGGTTGCGCAATGGCTTACTGGGGAATGGCGTTGGTGCTGGGGCCCAACATTAACCTGCCCATGCCGCCGGAGGCAGAGCCGCAGGCTTACGCGTTAATCCAAAAAGCAATGGCACTCAAAGAAAGGGCATCCCCCAGAGAGCGGGCCTACATCGATGCCCTGGCGGCGCGATATTCCGGAGCGACAAACCCGGATCGCCATATGCTGGACCGCGCCTATGTCGAGGCTATGCGGCAACTGCACGAGCGCTATCCGGACGATCTGGATGCCGCCACGCTATATGCCGAAGCGCTAATGGATCTGCGCCCCTGGAATTACTGGACCCGAGACCGGCAACCCTATCCGGAAACAAAAAAAGTGATTCAACTGCTGGAATATGTGCTGGCACGCAATCCCAATCATCCCGGAGCTATTCATCTTTACATCCATACGGTCGAATATGGCCGACCGGCGGCTGCTGAAGCCGCAGCTGAAAGGCTCTGGAAGCTGGCACCCGGTGCCGGGCATCTTGTTCACATGCCTTCCCATATATTCCGCCGCATCGGCCGTTACGCCGATGCGTCTAAAAGCAACCAGGATGCCATCGCAGCCGACGAAGACTACATTGTTCAATGCCGCGCCCAGGGCGTCTACCCGCTGGCTTACTATCCGCACAATATTCACTTTCTGTGGGACTCGGCCAGCATGGAAGGGCGCAGCCGTTTAGCCATCGATGCCGCGCGCAAATCGGCGGCCAGCATCCCCGATGGCGCCTGGCGTGAAGTTCCGCTGTTGCATCAATTTGTGGTCTCACCGCTTTTTGCCTATACCCGCTTTGGAAAATGGGATTTGATTCTTAACGAACCCCGGCCGCCGGCAGATAGTCCTTTTTGGACCGGTGTCTGGCACTATGCACGCGGATTGGCTTTTACAGCCAAAGGACGACTGAGCTCGGCTGCCGAAGAGCTGCGTGGACTGGAGGCGATTGCCGCTGATCAATCCCTTAAAGATTTTCGGGTGACGTTTTCCAGAAATGGTGCCCAGGCGATTTTAGAAATTGCGGTTGAGGTGCTGGCGGGCGAAATGGCTGCCGGTCAAAAGAACTATGCTGAAGCCATCGCCAGACTTCATCGTGCCGTTTTGCTCGAAGACAATCTGATCTACAACGAGCCACCTGACTGGCACGTTCCGGCGCGCCAATCGCTGGGTGCGGTGCTGCTGACCGCCGGCAGAGCCGCCGAGGCTGAGTCCATCTACTGGCAAGACCTGCAGCGCAATACGGAAAACGGCTGGTCCCTGTTCGGTTTAATGATGAGTCTGCGGGCTCAGGAAAAAGGCGAACAGGCCCGTGCGGTAGAAAAGCGTTTCCGCAAGGCCTGGAATCAGGCCGATGTTCGCCTGACAGCCTCGCGTTTTATGGATGCAACTCGGACCGCTGTAGCCTCTTCTAGGACAGGCAGTTCCGATCTTTCACCGTAGGGAGGTGGCATTGTAGCTGAATCTTAATTTGAATGCTTGCAAAAAATTTCAGAATGCCATAAAAGGCAGGCCTCGGGCTTTAGATGCGCTAAGCGATTGATATGCGTTATGCGCACACCTGAAATTATAACCAGTAAAATAGGGTTGAAGGTTATAGTTATCTCAGTATTATATAACCATTAAAAATATTTTAGATGGTTATAAGAATTCGTTCAATCTGCAACGGGAAATATGCTTCAAGCATATGAATACAAAGAGGCTTGCCTGAACACCAACCGAAAAAAGCGTGTCTCAATAAGCCTGGCAACGCGGTATACTCTGCTGAGCCTTACCGTTGGCGCTGTGCTGATCAGCTTTTCTGGCGTCTGGGTCAAAGTAGCCCACGTGGCGCCCAATGTCTCGGCATTTTACCGTGTTTTCATCGGTGGCTTCGCATTGGTAGTTGCTGCCCTGTATCGGCGCGAGCTTCGCTGGCCCGGCATTCGGCATTTTCTGTTGAGCCTGTTATGCGGTCTGCTGCTGGCTCTGGACCTGTGGCTGTATCATTACAGTATTCAATATATCGGCCCGGGACTCGGCACGATTCTGCCGAACTTTCAGGTGTTTATCCTGGCTGCAGCCGGGATTTTGGTTTTTAGAGAACCGGTGCGATTGATCTACCTGATTTCCCTGCCCCTTGCCTTTGTCGGGCTTTTTATGATCGTGGGGCTTAATTGGTCCCAGCTGGAACCCACTTATCGAATCGGGGTTATCTATGGCCTGGCGGCGGCCGTCTGTTATGCTGGATTTTTGCTTTTGCTTCGTCAGCTGCAGGCCGACCAGATGGGCACCTCATTTTTTTACGTGCTGATGATGGTTTCCCTGACCACTGCTGCTTTTTT
>JASFIG010000478.1:0-3551 GCA_050122795.1 Desulfobacterales bacterium | reverse complement strand
GTAAGGGTGATAGGGCTCATTGAAAAGCTCCATCGATTCGGCAAATTCCATCAAGCGGCCCGCATACATAATTCCGATGCGATCGCTGATTTCCGCAATGACGGAAATGTCATGGGTGATGAGCAAAATGGACACCGACGACTCGGACATCTTGCGGATTTCCTTGATGTTTCTCAGGATCCGTTCCTGAACCAGGACGTCCAGGCCGGTAGTCGGTTCGTCCATAATGACCAGGTCCGGATTCAAAACCAGGGACATGGCAATCATGGAACGCTGACGCATACCGCCGCTGAATTCATGGGGGTAGGCCTTCATCATGCCGGCCTGCAGGCCCACCGCGTCAAATAGCCTTTTGACAATCTGTTCGCATTCGGCTTTACTGTAATCGGTGTGGGCCTGGATCGCTTCGATGCATTGGTCTCCGACCCGGTAGACCGGATTGAGGGCGTTCATCGCACTCTGGGGAACCAGACCAATCCCTTGCCAGAGAATTTTTTCGCGGAAATCCTTCTCCGGCATAGCGAGAATGTCCTGCCCTTTGAATTTCATTTTATCAGCCGTTACATGAGCGCTTTTGGGAACCAGACGGATGATGGTTCGAATGAGCGTCGATTTGCCGCAGCCGGATTCACCGGCCAGTCCGACGACCTCGTTTTCATCGACGGCTAAAGTGATCCCGTCATTGGCCTTTACGACACCCTGTTCTGTTTGATAATGGGTCTTGAGATTTTCTATTTCCAGAATCATATCGCGTTATCTCCGCTATCGCTGTTTTAGGCGTGGATTGGCCACTTCCTCGTACGCCCGGGAGATGAAAACCAGGGCGCTGACCATCAGGATAATACAGATCGATGGCCAGGCGAACCACCACCATGCCGTCCTGATCTTACCTGAAATCCAGAGATTATAGAGCATGCCGCCCCAGGTAAGGTTGTCCGGATCGCTGAATCCTAAAAAGCTGGCACCGGCCTCGGCCAGCACCGACCAGGCAATGTTGAAAGACGTATAGAGCAGTAAAAGAGGCAAAATGTTGGGCATGATGTGCCCGTAAATGATGCGCAAATTGCTACAACCCCTGGCCCGGGCCGCCATGATGAACTGGCGCTGCCGGATGGAAAGGGCCTGGGAGCGAACCACCCGGGCCGAGGTGCGCCAGACAATGCAGCAGATGGCGATAATCACGAACCAAATGTTGCGGCCAAAAAGTGAGATAAGGACGATTAGAAACGGCAAAAATGGCATGCCGTAGACAATATCGGTGAAACGCATCAGAATTTCGTCAATTTTGCCGCCATAATAGGCTGAGAAGAGCCCGATGTTGGCACCGATGATAATGGAAATCAGCCCGGACACCAATCCGATCAGGAATGTGGTCCGCGTGGCGTGGATCATCTGGCTTAAAATGTCGCGGCCCATGGCGGTGGTGCCCAGCGGAAACTCCAACGAAGGGGGCCGCAGCATGGCCAGCTTGCCATTGGAATCCCGCAGCGATTCCCATAAATCGTGAGGGGCAATCCAGGGGGCCAGCAGTGCGACCACACCGAAAAAAATGAGAATCACAGCGCCGAATATACCGAAACGATTGCTGGTGATAATGCCGTACTGGGTAACAAAAAAGTCTTTTATGCTTTCCAGTTTCATTCCATTGGCTCCCTTAATGATCGATTTTAAACATGTTAAGACCGACAAAACCCCTGGTTGGCCCTGCCGGACATCCCGCGGCCGCTTTCCTCTTCGATGTGCCGGTATTTACGCGGGCTCGCAGGAGCATTAGTGTTTTCCACCACCTACCGATATCCTCGGATCAAGATAACAATAGGCAATATCCGACACCAGGTTCAGGACAATGACCAGAACTGCCAGCATCAAAAAGGTGGCCTGCGCCACCGGGTAATCGTGCGAAGACGCTGCCTCAACCATCAACTGGCCCATGCCGGGCCAGGAGAACACCTGCTCGACGATGACCTGCCCGCCCAGCGCAAACCCGATCAGAACCGATGAGACGGTAAACACCGGCAAGAGCGCGTTGCGGGCGGCATGCTTCATCATGACCCTGTTGGGGGACAATCCCTTGGCCTGGGCCAGCTCGATGTAGTCGCTGCCCGTCACCTCGAGCATGGAATCCCGCATAATCAGCATCGGTGTGGCCAGGTAGTAAAAGGCGGTGGTGATCGTCGGCAACACCAGGTGGTGCAAAAAATCCTTGCTGAAAAGCATTTGAATTCCGGTTTCCAGTCGCATGCCCGGGGTGGCCATACCGCCGGTGGGAAAAAGATCGAGCCGGTAGCTTAAAATCATTAAAAAGAGAATACCGGTAACAAAAGGCGGAGCGGATTGAAGGACAAGAGCGCTCACGGTGGAACCCACGTCCAGGGTGCTGCCGCGTTTCCAGGCCATCACCATGCCCAGGCCCGCGCCGACCACCAGGGTAAAACTCATGGCGGCGCCCATCAGAAAGATCGTGTTCCAGAACCGATACGCAAGGATGCCAAACACTTCGTGCTGGGTGGTGTAGGACCTACCCCAGTTCAGGGTGACGATGTTTTTCAGGTACAACAGATATTGAACAATCAGAGGTTTGTCCAACCCAAAGACCTCCTTCAGCCTGGTCTGGGCAGCCTCATCCAGGGCCGGGCTGATCACCTGGGCGGTGGGGTCGCCGGGCATGACACGAAATATGAAAAAAAGGATCGTTGCGACCGCAAATATCGTCATAATCGTGTATAAAATCCTGCGGATGATATATTCTTGCACCTTTTTTCTCCTCTGCTAAAGTGGAGGCGACCGCAACTTTCGGGCCGCCTCCATCTTTTAAAGGCGGTATCAAGCCTACGCCGGATAATGGAGCTTGCCCTTTTTCCAGGTGTAGCCTGCGTCGGCCAGAATCTTCTTGGCCTTGTTGATATCCTCCGGAAATGGTTTAACCGCCGGGTTATGCCAGAATTTATTGGCCGGTGCAATCACTGAGCCGCCCGGATCAGCCAGGCCGGACAATATGGCCTCGATGATCAATTCCTTGGGAATGACATGCGCGATGGCCTTTCGAAAGGCCGGATCGTTCAGTGGCGGCCGGCGGGTATGATAGCCCAGGTTGTAGAAGCCATGATTGGGATATCCTTTGGCCACGACGTTTTTGACCTTTTGCAGATCCAGCAGCAGGCTGGGTTTGAGGATATAACGATTGCGGTCGCACTCACCTTTTTCGATAGCCGCGGCAACGGCATCATGGGAGCCGTAAACGATCCCGATGATCCCGGCGCACTTGGGCGGATTAAAGTGCTCTTTAAAAGCGGACACCTTGAATTCCCGGCCCCGGTCCCAGTAATCCAGCTTGAACGGGCCGCTGCCGATGGGTTTCTCGTTCGGATAGTTGAGCGGATCGCTCACATCCACCTTCTCGGGGATATCCTGCCAGACATGTTTGGGGATCAGAAACATGCCGCCCAAAAGATTGGGAATAAAGGGGGCGTAAGATTCCGCCAGTTTGATGCGCACGGAATTCGCGCCGGTGATGTCGACGCTCGCCACCCGTTTCAGGATCTGGTTGAAGA
>JASFIG010000477.1:0-3564 GCA_050122795.1 Desulfobacterales bacterium | reverse complement strand
TTGAAAAATTACCCGGCGTGGATAAAACTGTTTCATTTGCCGATTATTTGAAGCTTGTCCACTATGCCCTCAATAAATTCGAGCAGCAGTATTATGTTTTGCCGCAGGAGGGCTTTGAAGTCAGAATGGCCATCAACAACTTTGCCACCATGCTGGGCCAAGATATGCTGACGCGCTTCATGAGTTCCGATTTTTCAAAGACAAACATTCTTCTGCTGACCCACCTGTCCAGCTCCAAGGATTTTCTCCAGATACGTGAAAAAATTCTGGCGCAAACCAAAAATAATTTCTCAAAGGATTTGACCTGGGAAGTCACCGGCCTGGGAATGACCATCGCCGTCAGCAGCCACCTGTTGACGGATGGGCAGATCAAAAGCCTTTCGATAACGATGGTTCTGGTTTTTGGCATCATGTTTGCCCTTTTTCTGTCCTTCAAAGTGGGGCTGATTGCCGTGGTCCCCAATATTTTTCCCATCATTGTGAATTTCGGGATCATGGGGTGGTTCGGCATCGAACTTTCCATGGTGACCAGCCTGATTGCCAGCGTCGCCATCGGGCTGGCAGTTGATGACACCATTCATTATCTGGTGCGCTATAACCAGGAATTCAAAAAAGATTTAGATGAGAAGCGGGCCATCAAAGACACACTGACCCATGTCGGCAAACCGATTACCTTTACCACGATTACCATATGTGTGGGATTTTCTGTTTTGCTGTTTTCAGGTTTCAAGCCAACGGCCATTTTCGGTGTCATGATGGTGATCACATCACTGTCGGCGCTGGTTGGCGATTTGATTCTGCTCCCATCCCTCATCCAGCATGTCGAGGTGGTGACGTTGTGGGACTTGCTGCGGTTAAAGCTTGGCAAGGAGCCTCCGGAGGGGATACCGCTTTTTAAGGGCCTTTCGAGCACCCAGATTCATTATGTCATCATGGCCGGCTCTCTGACGGAAATCGATGCCGGCGAAGTTCTGTTCCATAAAGGAGATCCGAGCGATTCCATGTACGTGATCATTTCAGGTTCTATGGATGTGGTCGATCCGGTCATCGATCCGAATACCGCTGAAAACGTTGGCAGGCCGATCCTGATCAACCAGCTCAAAACCGGCGATATATTAGGGGAGATGGGTTTTTTGCGCATGGTTCCACGATCTGCCACTGTCATCGCAACCCAGCCCGTCGAACTATTAAAGATCAATCGCAAGATGATCAGACGTTTACAATGGCTGTACCCACCGACGGCATACAAATTTTTCTTTAACCTGATGACCCTGATATGCGACCGGCTCGAACGGTTGACTGAGAACTTTTCGAAAATAAAAGTACTGGATCAGTCCAGCTAAGTTGCAACTTTTATTTCTTGACACCTTCGGGTCATTCGACTATTTACTTTAGGATCTGCCCTTGCCCGAATTGACTAACTCAAGCGAAAAATGGTGATGATTAAAGCATCAGACGAACATAGCATTCAGGTTAATCTTCCCAGCAAGATGGGATACGAGCGCATTGCTATAGCCAGCTCGGCTGCCCTGGCAAAAATAGGGGGCTTCCCTGCCGCACGCATTGAGGATTTAAAAAGTGCGGTTGCCGAGGCCTGCATCAACGCTATGCAGCACGGCAACCAGTGGCGTGTCGACGCCAGGGTGGTGGTTCAAATGAATCTGGGCGATGATCGCGTCGTCATTTCGGTAACCGATCAGGGAAGCGGCGTAAGCGAGGTTCCCGAATATCCGGGCATCACAAAGATCATTGAAGAAAAGGTATCACCCAGAGGATTGGGCGTTTTCATCATTCAACAGCTGGTGGATGAGGTTAATTATAATCAGACCGTTGATGGTGGGCATACCATGACAATGGAGATTAGATTACCCAAATAAATGGGTCGCTATTTATCAATTTAGGGCCATAGGTTGAACATGACGCAAGCAAACGAAATTGTGCTGGAACAACTCGGCGATGTGACGCTGCTTGACATCCAGGGTGATATAACGATTCTGTCTGAGAGCTTTCTGAATGATGCCTACGCGGATGCAAACAGTCGGGGTGCCGGCAAAATCCTGCTCAAATTCGAAAAAACTGCCTATATCAACAGCGGCGGCATCTCTGTTTTGATTCAGTTGCTTGCTCAAACCGAACAACACGATCAGAAGATTGGGATTATCGGCCTTTCAGACCACTTCACAAAAATCTTTAACATGGTGGGCATCACGAAGTTTGCTAAAATTTATGCAACCCGTGAAGATGCACTGAAAGCCATGTCCTAAGGATTCATATGCCCCGGCGGGGTCCTGCCACCCGCTATTTATAGCGAATCTGTCCCTGTGTAGCTGCTGCTGGTTTATCGAAAAAATTTTGCACCCGCCTGAAGGAGGATACCGGAACGCGGAATGAATGCAAAAGAGCAAATGGTCAAAAAGCTCAATAATCATGCGGTTGAGGTCAGTTTGCCCAGCAAGCTGGGTTATGAGCGAATTGCAATGGATTGCTCGGCTTCCTTTGCAAAAATGGCCGGGTTTGCTCTGGACCGTATCGAGGATCTAAAGACAGCGGTGGCCGAGGCCTGCCTAAACGCCATCGAACATGGCAACAAGGGCCATCCGGACACACGGGTACTGGTAACCATGGATTTCAAAGATGACCGCTTCAGTGTCTGCGTAAAAGACAACGGAAAAGGCATTTCCAGAATTCCTCGAGACAAGACAGTTATGCGACGCATCGAAAATCTGGAGCCGCCCAAAGGCCTGGGCACATACCTGATAAAAAAGCTGGTGGATGAGGTTGAATTCAACAACCTGACAGCAGACGGTCATATTGTAAAAATGGTCATCAAACTAACGGATAAACCGCTTTCGCTGGGAAAGACACAGGCATCCGGTGGAACCACCAACTGAAATCGCACTGGAGACGATCGGAGATGTTACCATCTTTGACATCAGAGGTGATGTGACTGCGCTCTCCGAACCTTTCCTCAATGACGCCTACGCTCAGACAATCGACCAGGGTGTCGTCAAAATACTGTTTAAATTTAAAAAAGACATTTACATCAACAGCGGCGGCATTGCACTGCTGATTCAGATTCTGGCCGAAACCAAAAAAAATAATCAACAGGCCGGTATTACGGGTCTTTCGGACCATTTTAAAAAAATATTCAACATGGTGGGTATCACCAAATTTGCCAGGATCTACGATAGCGTGGAGGCGGCATTGAGGCAGATGTCCGGGGAGGATTAATCCCATCAGATCTGGTTTCATCTTCAATGGATAAATAAAACCCTAAAGCTATTGTGTTTGCCGTTAACCAAGAATCTCACCCCGTATTCATACGTGCTCATTATTTGGATATCCCGCGGCCTTTTATACCCCCTGTAACCGATTAGCCTGGAGGAGGTTTTATGCAGTTATCCGCTTGCTACCTTTTTCAAGGCCTATCTGAATCTCAGCTCGACCAGATCCGCGCAAACGGCAGCGAAGCCCCCATCAAAGGGGGCCAATGGCTTTTCCACGAAGGTGACTCCGCCGAACTGATGTATGTTCTCAAAGAAGGCGCAGTGGAATTATTAACCA
>JASFIG010000476.1:0-3578 GCA_050122795.1 Desulfobacterales bacterium | reverse complement strand
GTGAAAAATCGAACCAGCGTCTCATAGCGACATTGGATCTGATATTCTTTGCTGATGCAGCCGTGAAAGGCTTTGGCGGTCCAAACAGCTCGTTGCGCCTGTTGCGGCTGATCGATCAAATTCGTTACTTGTAAAGCCTGCTGGTCGTTGATAATGGTCATTCGGCCTGGCCGCTTTTTGACGATCAGCCCATCAACACCGCAGCGATTGAAGCGGTTGATCCACTTTCTCAGTGCTCGGTTGGTTGCTAACAGGGCATTGCAAACAAGGTCTGTGTTGGCACCGGCCAATAGCATTTGGATCGCCGTACAGCGTGTAGCCGTTTCAATAGATCCGATCCGGGAAACTTGCTTGAGCTCTTCAATTGTGGCGTTTTGCCGATTGGGAACAAGTAAAGGCCGTGCCATGTATTTAAATATGACACATTGTTCCGTTGAAGTCTAGATTGTTTTCTATACAAAACAATAACATAGCGGTTGTCAGGTTTATAATAAATTCAAGCCGTTACAAACCGCCATGGCGCTTGTTAAAAATTTTGGCAAACGGAACATACTTATGACAACCGCTATAAATTAAAATACGCTATGGATTCGATTTCCAGCCTTTTGCGATGAACCATACATGTGTGTAAACATTTTCATACACTCTGGCAACATATTACCCACACCTGTAACCGCTATCAGACTCTTCTAAATTCATAACCTATTGTATTAAAATATAAAATTTTTATCATCGCCAGGGCCCAATTCTGGCATGCAATCTGCACGATCAAAAACGCTTAAGGATTGTTTGGCATACAGATATCAGGATGTTGCATAATTTGATGATCTTAATTATTGGTGTTCGAACTTCGGAGGACACTGGGGGGCAGCGTTACAATTTCCCATCAACACCTGCATGAAATCCGTCGCTTAAATTAGTTTACAGGTATCCTGATTATTCCTTTCATATATTAAAATTTCTGGTATATTAAGGATTTAGGCTATATCGGCATATATGGTTACTTGCCATCTCGGCTTCAGCTGCTGTGAATCGTAATATATTATTTGATTACAATGATTTATGCCAAAACTGGATGTGTAATCCAGGAAGCGGAGCTGTCTGCGGCGCAGCCGCAATCGTGTTGAACCACAAAGGCGCAAAGTTCACAAAGAAAAAAAATATTAAACCATCAAACTCAATCTATATATATGCCTAAAATACCGACAAAACAATTCCGGCTCTTCGCAGTCAAGCCGGCATTTTTGCTTCTGCTCATAGGTGTCTTTGTCCTCCAGGGCTGCGCTGTGGCCGTCATCGGCCTGGGCGCCGGGGCGGGTGCCGTTGCCTATTTCAACGGCAAGCTGACCAAAACATACGAATCCGACTATCATGAAACCGTAAGGGCTGCCAGAGCCACCCTTGAAAAACTCAAAATACCCGTAATCGAAACCGTCGCAGACGAGCTCAAAACCGAAATCAGAGCCAAACGCTCCGACGGCACCCCGGTGACAATCGAAGTCATCCGCATCGACCGGCGCTACAACGGGGTCGCGGTCAGAACCGGCAATGTGGGCGTCTGGGACCGGCGGGTGTCGGAGCAGATTCATGGGTACATCGATAGCAAGCTGGGTGGGGCGTTAGTTGTTATGCAAAAACCACCGGAAGGGCAGGGTGCTCAGGAGGCACTCCCGCCGACTCAAACGGAGGAAATTATAGAGGAACATCTGGATGAAGTTTCAGGGGCTGCTTCTGCTGCGGCACCTGCGCCTGTTCGAGAAGAGCCTGTCGCCGAGCCCGCTCAACCTTCGTCGGAACAGAAGCGCTTGAGAGCTGCCCGGATGCTCGAGGACTCGGCCTTTTATATATTTTTTGAGAAAGACTCCAATGCGCTCTCGCCCCAATCCATGCAAAAGCTGGATCAGATTTACGATATTGTGTCCGGCAATGCCGCCGCGCGCCTGACGCTCACCGGCTATACGGATTCCTGGGGTAAGCCGTCCTACAATCAGATGGTTTCCGAGCTCAGGGCCAATACGGTCAAGAGCTACCTGGTGGGCAAAGGGGTGGATCCGTCCCGCATGACTGCCGTGGGGCAGGGGGCGCAGAACGCCATTGCGGCCAACAGCACGGCCGAAGGCCGGCGCTTTAACCGGCGTGTCGAAATCGAAATCACCACTGCTCAGTAGGAAAGTTAATCAGTCAAATAGTCAATTCGTTGAGTAGTTTTTCTTCACCACAAAGACACAAAGGTCACAAACATCACAAAAAAAATATTAATCCTCAGATTACACAGATTTCCACAGATTATAAAAAATAATAAACAATTCATCCACAGATTTCGCCGATTATCACAGATTAGAATTTTTAAGTTAAAAACTCTGATAAAATTAGAGCTAACGATTTTATCGATGAAGCGAATTATTTAACCGAATTTGAAGGTAATTAACTATAGTTTTGTTTCAATATTTCTTTTTATTTTTTTATCTGTGGAAATCTGCAAATAAATAAATCTTTAGCTTAAAATTAATCAAAGCTTTTAACCTTAGTATTTAATCTGCGGAAATCGGCGTAATCTGTGGATAAAAAAATCCTCGAATGAACAGAAGAACATTTATGAAAAGCATCTTATTTGCAGGCGGGGCCTCATTGGCCGGGGGCTCGGCCTATGCTCTGCACTCCGTGGATCTGCAAATTACCCGACAGCAGATTTCGCTAAACGGCATCAGACAAAAGGTGCGCATCGTTGCACTCTCAGACCTCCACGCACCGTGTCTCTACATTTCAACGCGGGATGTGGTACGCGCGGTCAACGCTCAAGAGCCCGACGTGTTGATTTTGGCCGGGGATATGTTCGGCGAGCCGGGTTTTGAAAAAACCGTAGACGAATTCAAGAGCGCTGAAGCTGCCCATGCAAAGCTGGCCGTGCCGGGCAACTGGGAATACGGTCTGAAAATCGAACCGATGGCCTTAAAAAAAGCCTACGCCGATGTCGGCATTGGGTATATGATCAATGAGATCTGTGAGGTAGGTGGTCTGAAAATCATCGGACTGGACGATCTGCTGCGTGGAGCGCCGCGTTTTAAACTAGCAGATGGGTCGCGGGCGGGGGCTTCACCCGCGCTGGTCATCAATCACTGCCCGCAGGCTTTTGACAGCATCTATCCAAACGGCCGCAACCCAAAAATAGTAATTTCCGGCCACACCCATGGCGGTCAGATAGCGCCTTTCGGGCGTGCGCTGGTTATGCCGCCCGGCAGCGGGGGCTATTTAAAAGGCTGGTACCGTAGAGGGAACAACTCGATGTATGTGATGCGCGGCATCGGTGCATCGTTTTTGCCCGTAAGACTGGGTGCGAGACCCGAGCTGCTGGTCTTGGATCTAATGCCGTCTTGAACAGGGCGGTGATCGGGATGATTAATTCTTGAATCTTCTTCTGACCAAAACCAGGCCGGCCAATCCCGAACCCAGCAGCCAGACTGCACCGGGAATCGGAACATTGGCGGCAATCGACGCGTTCCCGCCCTCTGCGTCGCGGACACCTTTGATTCTTGCTGCTGAGAAGTAGCCTTCGCGGGCGCCAAGCACGCTTATAGAAC
>JASFIG010000475.1:0-3594 GCA_050122795.1 Desulfobacterales bacterium | reverse complement strand
GGGCAAAGGTAAGGCCGTCTTTGTTACAGAAGCGACCTCCTTTTCAGAACGTAGAAAAAAAATCCAACTGCTCAGTCCACCTGCCATCAAAATAATGATAGCAATCGAAGCGGTGATTGCCCGGCGCCATTTTCCTGTATCCGGCAGTTCGGCAGCAATCATCTTGCCGGAGTCTTCAGGATCGGTTAACAGACGATAGACGCGAATCGGATCAGGAATATTTTTTACATTTTGTTCGCCTAAATAATGATAACCCAGTGATAGTTTGTCTTTGATGTGCTCATAAACGGTTCCGGAGATGGCAATTCCGCCGCCGGCCGCCAGGCCTTCCACCCGCGCCGCGATGTTGACGCCGTCGCCATAAATTCGTTCATCTTCTCCGATCACATCGCCAAGGTTGATGCCGATGCGAAATTCCATGCGGCGGCTGGGAAGGGCATCCGAATTTCTTTTCTTGATCTCCTGCTGGATTTTGATTGCGCCGTTGACCGCATCCACGACACTGGTAAATTCGGCCAAAATATTATCGCCCGGTGAATCGACTACGCGCCCATCATGTTGTTGGATGATTACGGTAGCCAGCACGCGGTGAGCGGCTAAATCACGGACAGTGGCGTCTTCGTCGTCTCGCATCAGCCGACTGTAGCCAATGACATCCGCACTGAGGATAGCGGTGAGTTTGCGTTTAAAACCTTTTTGAGCCATGAGAGACTCCTTTGTTAAGGTTTTAAAGCGAAAATGAGAAGGAATGATTCTCTTACTGATTTATTTAATATCCAAAGGGGCTTAGGGGGTCAAGAATAATTATGGGAAAGTGATTGCGATGATAATTTGTTCAGTTGATTAATTAATTGGAATAGCCTGGCATAGAATCAGCTTCACTCTTACACTTGATTTTAAGGCATTTTAAACTCGGGCCGGACACAAAGTAAACTCTCCGGATTTATCCCTCTTCCAGCGCCCTGACCTCGTTGGTGCGGAGGCGCAGGCGCTCGCTGATTTCAAGGGCGATGTTGCGGATCAGCTTGACGGCAATTGCCGGGTTTTCCTTCTGTAAAAGGCAAAAATCATCCGGCGACAGCACGTACGTCTCAGCGTCCTCCTCAGCCCGGACGTCGGCAGAACGCGGTCTGCCATCTAAAAACGCCAGCTCCCCAAAGGTTACGCCGGGGCTGTATGTGATCAGACGTTTGCTGCGATCGCTTTGCGGAAGGCGAATGCGAATCCCTACCAATCCTCTGACCAGCAGGAACAAACGCCGATCCGTATCGCCTTCTTTGACAATCGAATCGCCCTTGCCGAACGTTGCGGTTGTCAATTTCTGCGCTAACGTGTCCATTTCAGCTGCTGTAAAATCCCTGAGAATATCCATTTGCGCCAGTTGAATTTTAGCGGTTGCGCCGACCAGATCAATTGATTGCGTGAGCACGTTATCCTCGGCCCATTCGAGGGCAGCATCGGTATCCGCAAACAAACAATCTTCACCCAGGGTGTCATAGGCGCCCATGGCCTTGAGAAAATCCGATAATGATGGATTGGCACTCAAATAGCTGATCAGCAGGTATTTTCCGCAGGCCGTTACCTTTTTACTGATCTGCGCTAAAATCTTGGCACCGGTGCTGTCGATCTCATCAACGCGCTTCATATCCAAGATGCAATAGGTAAAATCACCGAGTGCGCCCTCGATTTCACGGGCCATATTATCGGCCGAACCGAAAAATAGCGGTCCGCGCAGCTCATAAACGATGATCCCTTTGCCGCGTTCTTCGAGCAGCTGGTTGTTTTTCAGGCTACGCACTTTTTTCGAGCGAATCTGCTCTCCGGAATAGGTGCGCTTTACAATGGATTTTCCCATTCTGGAAACAAATAAGCCCGAGGCGATGGCAATGCCGATCAAAACGGCAACAATCAGATTCACGCAAACCGTGATGACTACGACGACCACGGTTACAATCAGGTTGGCGATAATCCGTTTGCGCTGTTTGCCGGCCTGCGACAGATTGCGAAACAGATCCAGGGTCCATCTGTCAAACAATCCAATGCCCACCGAAATGATGATGCCGCCAATGACGGTCAACGGGATTTTTCCGATGACCGGCCCCAGGCTGATGACCATTACAAGGATTAACAGCCCGCAAAGCAGGCTCGACAGGCGCGTGCGCCCGCCGGCCCTGTAATTGGCCATGTTGTGCAGCTCTGATCCGGCGGAGGGAAGTGCGGAAAAGACGGCGTTGAGGATGTTGCCGGCGCCCTGGCCGATGAGTTCTCTGTTGCTGTTATGGCGCGTTCCGGCAATATTATCTGCTGCCAGGGAGCTGAGTAATGATTCAAGCGCGCCAATAGAGCCCAGAACAAATCCGGTGACCAGAATGCGGGAAAACAGCTCGGTCAGATTAATGTTCCATAAAATCTTAGTAATTTTCGGCAGGATATCGGGCCGGGGCCAATGAAAGGAAAAATTTCCGATGACGGGCCCCAGGTCAGCGCTACCGGTGATATTTTTTAATGCATAGAACAAAGCAGTGCCGGCCAGCAGCCCCACAAGCGAAGCCGGAACGACTTTAATCAAGCGCCGGGCGCAAAAGATCACGATGATAGTCGATAGTCCCACGAGCAGCGTCAGGGGCTGTACGACGGTGGGGGTGTAAAAAATATCAAACAAAGAGATGTGACTGCGGGCCCCCACCAGTGGACCCAGCTGCTCGAGGATCAGAATCACGGCGATTCCGTTCATAAACCCTGAAACAACCGGATAAGGGACATATTTAATCAGATTGCCCAGCCGCAACACACCGAACAGCAACTGGACCACGCCGCCGGTTAAAACACACAGGGATGCCAGGCCAACAATCAGAATTTTTCTAGAAGCCGGGTCGGGAACATGCAAGCTCATCGTCAGCGGCAGGACAAAAGCGGCCAGAATCAGGGACAGCGGCGCTTTGGGAGCTGTGATCTGAATCTGGGTACCGCCCAGCAGGGACGCGCCAATACCGCCTAAAAGGCAGGCAAAAATTCCCAGCAGGGCGGCAAAGGGCAGAAATTCAGAGCCCAGGGGGCCATATACGATGATGCCGTATCCAATGGAAAGCGGGATGGAGATGATGGCAGCCGATACAGCACCGGAAAGATCCCCTTTGATATTAACCAAGTACGCCTTTAAATCCATGGTTGGATGGCCCACTTCAGGTTGCCTGCGGAAAAAAGGACCTGTAAAAAGTCGGGCATCAGAGCCTTTTTTCCCGCTTTATACAGTCATTGATCACTTCCTGGACCTCTTCAGGTCTCAGGCGGCTGCCGGTTTTGCGGGGTGAGCCACCGATGATGGCGCTGCCCCCCCAGCAATTTTCCTGAGAAAAAAGCCCTTCAGCCTTGTTCAGCGCATCATAAATGCGTTCGACAGGAAACAGAACAAACGGTGACATTTTGCCGATAGTATAGGCATAACGACCCTTTCTGCTTTCAACCAGAGCGACATATGCCTTTATTTTTTGAGAAAACAGTTTCGTGCGCGCATACGGCCCTTCCTCACGAATCATCTGCCAGCCGGGCCCACCGCCAATTTTCTCATAGCGGGTGTCCAATTCGATTTTTTGG
>JASFIG010000474.1:0-3597 GCA_050122795.1 Desulfobacterales bacterium | reverse complement strand
GCATCAAACCGGAACTCCACTCCGAGATCTTCCTCGGCAAAGCGCTTCATCTGCCATATCTCGCTCTGATTAAGGGTCATTGCCATGGATTTGAGCTTGAGCGGCATATTGCGTTCGGTCAACAGACAAATGCCACGCAAACAGCGCTCGTAGGAGCCGGGCACTCCGGTCACTTTTTCATAAATCCGGCGGGTGTGGCCGTAAAGGGTGATCTCAATATAAAACGGGGGCATCTTCAAGAGATAATCGGCGATATCCGGTGTGATCAAAGTGCCATTGGTAAAAAGGGTAATCAAAAAGCCCTGGTGTTTGGCATGGGCGTATATATCCAGAAAGTCTTTGCGCGCAAAAATCTCACCGCCGGTAAACAACACCCACAGACATCCGGCTGCGGCCATTTCGTCAAGAATCCGGAAATGCTCCGCGGCCCTCATTTCGTTTTGGCGCGCGAATTGATCCTTTAACGGCAGGTTGCTGCAACAGTGCACGCAGCTATTGTTGCAGCGCCGGGTGATTTCAATAGAGGCACCGATGGGAATCCTTTTGTTTACCGAGAGGTTGTGGATCCCTAAACTCCAGTCGGTATATTTTTGTTCGGCTTCCACAGTTACGTCCAAAAATTTTTCAGTGCGGCCGGGTGAGCCGGTTAAAAAAGGAATAAAGTCTAATTTTTATTTACAACCCGCAAAACACAAATGCCGAGGTCACTTACGAGGCTATTCAATTTGCCAAACCAACATCTGATAGTGGCGCTTTGGAAAAAATCTGACGATAATAGGCATTGGATTCAATCAGGTCCCGATGGGATCCGCTGGCCACCAGCCGGTTTTCATCGAGCACAAGGATGCGGTCGCACGCGCTGACGGTGGACAGGCGATGGGTGGCAATAAACAACGTCTTATCCCGGACAAATTCAGGCAGGCGTTCAAAAAGGGATCGTTCGGCCCCGGTATCAAGGGCGGCCGTGGGTTCATCCAGAATGAGGATATCCGGGTCCTTGATTAAGGCCCGCGCAATCGACAGTCTCTGCTTTTGACCCTCGGACAGGTTGACGCCCTTTTCACCAATCCGGGTTTGATACCCTTGGGGCAGGTTTGCGATAAAGCCATGAATCCCGGCCACCTTGGCCGCGCTCTCTACCGTGGCCTCGCTTGCATCCGGATTGCCGTAGCGCAGATTATTCAGGATCGTATCTGCAAGCAGCCGCGGTCGTTGAGCCACGTAGCCGATGCGTTTTCGCAAGGCGCTGACCTGATAGTCTGATGCCGGCAGATCATCGAAATAAATGTCACCGCTGGTGGGTCGGTAAAATCGCAAAATCAAACTCAAAAGGGTTGTCTTGCCCACCCCACTGGGCCCGACAATCGCCACCCGCTGGCCGGGTTGGACGCGGAACGAAAAATTCTCTACGACCGCTTCGCTGCCGTTATAGGCAAATGATACATCTTTAAATTCAATATCCCCTTTCAAGCACTGCACCACTTTGCCGCTGCCGTCATTATCTTCGGGAACGATCTTCATCAGCGCGGTTACCCGCTGCAAGGCGGCAAGCGCTTTCTGCAGCTGCAAATTGGCCGACGCCAGAATCTGAGCCGGGCCAAATACATAAACCAGGTAAGCCTGAAATGCCAGCAGGGACCCCAGGGTCCATTGATCGTTGATGATCCAAACAGCCCCCGCTGCAAGCGATAAAAGTCGTGCCAGTCCGGGAGTGGAGTCTATGATCAGGCCGGCAAGCGAAGCCACGGTTGTCTGTTGCAAGGCGGTTTTAAACACCTGCTGCCAGCCGGATAGCAGTCGCTTTAGAGAATGATTTTCCGAAGCGTAGGCTTTGATCAGGGTGCTTTCAGATAGGGATTCCTGCAGGTTACCAGCCAGCTCGGCTTTTTGCTCCAGGGTATGGTGGTGCAGGTGGTGCAGTCTTTTGGAAAAATAGCGTACACCCCAGGCCAGGGCCGGCAGCAAAATCAGGACAATCCCCGCAAGCCGCCATTCCAGATAAAATAACAGACAGACACCGCCTATAAACCGAAGCGCATTGCTGCAAAGGTAGACAATGGTATTGGAAAAAAACCAGCGAATCCCGTCGACATCTTCGGTCAGACGCGACATCAGATAACCGGTCTGGTGATTGTCGAAAAATTGTTTGGGAAATTTGAGTACCCGGGCGACGAGATCCTGCTGGACATCCAGGGTCACCTGCTGTTCCAGGTGCGCAAAATAAAATTCCTGCAGCATACGCATCAATTTTTCGGCGATTAAAAAACATGCCAGTAATACCAGGGCACCGGCCAGGAGCCCGAGTTGCCGGTTTAAGATGACATCATCAACCAGATAGCGCGTGATCAGCGGAGCCGGAAAGCTGCAGAGTGCCGCCAGAAAAATCAGTATGAGCCCGAGGCAAAACTTGCGCCAATGGGGTTTCAGATAGGGCACAAGCTTTTTGAGACTTTCCTTAAGACCCGGATAAACCGGGTCACCGCCAATCCGGTCATGCGGCAATTGGCTGGAAAGTCCCTGTTTTAGATATGTAAACCATGTTTTCATTAAATCGGAATGGATTCTATTTAAATGTGTAACCGCAGATGCACGCAGATCGAATTAAATGATGATATATTTATCCACAGATTACGCAGATTAACGCAGATTAAAAAATTAAATTAAAAGATAGTTTAAAGAAATTAAAATCTGCGGTTAATAAATAACTATAAAAATCCTGCCTGCCCGGTCATAGCTTTAGCGACGACGGGTAAATCCTGTCTAATTTGTAGTTAAGTCAGAATACAAATTATCCAGCTTGGCGATCATGGCTTCCAGGCTGAATTGCCGGCAGCGTTCTTTGCCCCTTTGTCCCATTAAGCTGGCTCGGTCGCAATTATTTAGCAGCTTCAGGATCGCATCGGCCAGGGCCTGTTCATCGGCCGGTGGCACCAGATAACCGTTGTGGCCATCTTGAATGAGATCCGGTATGCCCCCTACCCTGCTGGCCACCACCGGTTTGCCGGCGGCCATGGCTTCCACCAGAACGCGGCCCATGCCTTCGTTCAGCGACGGCAGCACCAGCATGTCAAAGACCATCATGAGCTCATGGATATCCTGGCGCCAGCCTAAAAATTTGACCCTGCCGTTGACATTCTTGCGCAGTGCTTCGGTTCTCAGATCGACATCCAGGTCTCCTTTGCCGACCATCACCAGGGTGGTCTCGGGCTTTTCGGGCCAGATATAATCCATTGCCTTGAGCAGATAATCGGGGCCTTTGATCGGCAGTAGCCAGCCTACAAATCCGATCACCGCTTCATCTTGTGCCAGTCCGAGGGAGCGGCGTTTTTCGAGCCCGTTTCCATTTGCATTTAAAAATTGTTGGACGTCAACGCCGCTGTGGATGGTCAGCAACTTCTCGGGAGCACAAACCGACAGTTTGATGTAGTCATTTTTTTCACCGTGAGTCAGCGCCACCATCCGATCAGTGAATTTTGAAAAAATCCGTTCCACCCACAAAAAAATCCTGGATGTCAATCGTCCGAAATGACCGTAAAATACATGCCCGTGGGGCGTATGGATAATATGAGGCACGCCGCAGAGTTTGGCCGCCAGGCG
>JASFIG010000473.1:0-3617 GCA_050122795.1 Desulfobacterales bacterium | reverse complement strand
TATCCATTTTCTCCTCCTTTCAATAATATCGAGGGTCAAATCTTGAATTGTAAATTAGCGTCAACTCAGCGCTCATATATTGCTTTTCCAACATTCCATGCGTTGATCGGCATATTGAAATACCGTGAAGAATCAGGACCTGATCCCATGCTTCGGCTATAATCTTTGCCCGGTGTGCTCAGGCTTTTGGAAGCAGAGCGGCCACCGGACACACTTCAACACATGCCTGACAGGTATCGCAGGGAATGTGTACGGTTTGCGGGTGGCCATAAAAAGCGATGACCGTATCGATTCCGCGCCTGGCAAAGGTTAATCCGGCCCGGTTGCGCTGCCGGCTGCAGACATAGACGCATCTTCCGCAAAGCACACAACGGTTGGGATAGTGATCCAAAAATGGGTGGTGTGCATCGATGCGGGTCTCTTTCAGCAATCGATCGAGGCCTTTGGTTTTTAAAGCGACTTTTAAGAATTTGGCCATATCCTGCAGCGGGCATTGACGATTGGCCGGGCAATTTTTGCAGTCCACATCATGGGCTGAAAGCAGCAGCTGCAAGGCGGTTTTCTGAAGCTGACGGACACCGGGGGTGTTTGTGTGCACAGACATCTCCCGGACAACCCGGGTGGAACAGGCGCAAACGGGATGGTCGCTGCCCTCGATTTCAACGAAACACAGACGGCAGGAGGCGGGGGGGTGCTGCATGCCCTTCAGATGGCATAGATTCGGAATGTAAATACCGTTATCCAGACAGGCCTCGAGCAAATTCGACCCCTCTGCAACCTCGATTTTTTTATCATCTATTTGCAGGGCAATCATTGGCTGTGTCCTTGCATTTTTCACTCTTTTACCGGCTTGTCCGGGCGTTCGATGATGGGCGCCAGCTCCGGCGGCGATACCCTTCGCACAGCATCGTATTCCGGTGGACAGGCGACCACGCATTCCCCGCATTTGACGCACAGGGATTGGTCGATGCCTTTTTTACGGGTGCTGGTTGTAAACACCGCCTCCACCGGGCAGCATCCCACGCAGGCATCGCAGCCCCGGGCGCACTTTTCCAGATCGATGTAAAAGGCGATCAAGGGCCGGCAAACCTTACCGGGGCATCGCTTTTCCCTGACGTGGGCCTCATAATCATCCAGAAAATAGCGCAAAGTGGTCAACACCGGATTGGGGGCTGTTTTGCCCAATCCGCATAGAGAACCGGCTTTGATGTCCTCGCTCAGTTGCGCCAGGATGTTGAGGTCTTTTTCCCGGCCGTCGCCCTCGGTAATTTTTTCCAGCATCTTGAGCAAATGAACCGTTCCGATGCGGCAGAAGGTGCATTTGCCGCAGGATTCTTTTTGGGTAAAATCCAGAAAATAGCGCGATATGTCCACCGTACAGGTATCTTCATTCATGACCACCATACCGCCGGATCCCATCATGGCGCCGGCTTCGGTCAGCGAGTCAAAGTCAATGGGTGTGTCCAGAAACGACTCGGGCAGGCAGCCGCCGGAGGGACCGCCGATCTGCACAGCCTTAAATTTCTTTTGCTGTGGAATGCCGCCGCAAATGTCGAATATGAGGGTCCGCAGGGTCACCCCCATGGGAATTTCGACCAGACCCGGGTGGTTCACATCGCCGACGACAGAAAAGATGGCCGTTCCCGGGCTTTTCTCGGTGCCGGTCTGCCTGAACCAGTCGGCACCTTTTTCCAAAATGGGGGGCACCGACGCCAGGGTCTTGACATTGTTGATCACGGTAGGATTGCTCCACAGACCCCTTTCAACCGGATATGGCGGCCGCTGAATCGGCATGCCGCGTAAACCTTCGATAGAGCTGATCAGAGCTGTTTCCTCGCCGCAAACAAAAGCGCCGGATCCCTGAAAAACTTCGATTTCAAGATCAAAGGAACTGCCCAGGATGTTTTGGCCGACCAGGCCGAGCTCCTGCGCCTGGTGGATGGCATCGGTGATGATTCTGACGGCCAGCGGATATTCCGACCGAATGTAAATAATCGCCTTATGAGCGCCAACGGCATAGGCGCAGGCAATCAGCCCTTCCAGAACCTGGTGCGGATTGCTTTCCAGAATCGCGCGATCCATATAAGCACCCGGATCTCCTTCATCGGCGTTGCAGATAACCAGTTTGGTTTCCCCGCTCATGTCAGCCGCCAGTTCCCACTTGTCTCCCGTCGGAAAACCGGCACCGCCCCGGCCTCTTAGGCCGGCATCCTTGATTTGCTGAACGACGTCTCGGGGGGATCGCTGGAGCATGCCAACCAGGGTGCCGTAGCCATCTGCGGCGATGTAGTCGTAAATGTCTTCCGGATCGATGTGACCGCATTTCTCCATTACCACCCGTTTTTCCTGGTTGAACCGCGAAAAATCCATCACCCATGGAATCATATCGTTTTTTTCAGTGGCACCCAGAAGATGTTCGAAACAGGGGTCTGCTTCGGCCAGAAAAAAATTGGTCAGCATCCGGGCCTTGCCGGGATTCACTTCGGCATAGAATACGGGGGGCAAACCAGATTGGGGATGATCGATAATGACGTAAGGCTCTGCGTAACAATGGCCGATGCACCCCACGGTGTGGATGCGGGCCTCCAACCCGCGCTGTGCAAGTGCCTGCTCGAAGGCGTCTTTGGTTTCCAGGGCCCCGGAAGCAATCCCGCAGGTCGCCATACCGATATGAATTTTCGGTACGGCTGCTTCATCGAATGCCTTGCGTCTGGCCATGGCTTCCCGCCGGATCTCGGCAAATCCGGAGCGGGTGGCCGTGTTATTCGGTGGACTCATTTTTGTGTTTTTCTCTTTCCTGCATTTCCTTTTCAAGCCGGCTTCTCAACACCAACCCTTCCACTTTGCTGGGTTGCATATGACCGTGCACGGTCTCCTTTAGAACGACGACCGGGGCCAGGGCGCAGCACCCGACGCAGGCCACACGATCCACACTGAATTCTCTGTCCGGCGTCGTCTCACCTTCTTTGATCTCCAGTTTACGCTCAAAATTTTCAAGAATAATATCCCCGCCTTTCACATGACAGGCCGTTCCCAAGCAAACTTTAACCGGGTTTTTACCGGGCGGGTTAAAACGGAATTGATTATAAAAGGTGGCGACCCCGTAGACCTCCGATGAAGAAATATCCAAATGATCGGCTACCAGATGAATGGCCTCTGCGGGAAGGTAGGCAAACTTTTGTTGAACCAATTGAAGGATTGGAATCAGTTTGCTGCGATCATGTCCGATGTCAATGAGATCTGCTTTGATCTGCTCCAGAAGTGATTTTTCCTTCGCGCTGAGCTCTATATCCATTCACGACTCCTTGACCAAAACCAGCTGCCGTCTCTGATCTAACTAAAACCCGTCTCAAAAATAGTAGATCACGCTCCCCGCATGAATGCGGGATTTCACGTCTGATTCTAAAAACACTGAGGTGTTCAACAAAGCAAGGCGTCGGCCGATCCGCCGTCGCCCACTGATAAACATCGGGCTATGGCGGGACAAGCTGAAAAAGCGCAGCATACACGACAGTATGTGAGCATTTTCGCAGGGGCCGGGGAAAGGGGCCCCGGGCCTTGCCGGCACCGCAGCTATTGAGTGTTAGATACATTTTTGAGATGGTTCTACATATTCG
>JASFIG010000472.1:0-3625 GCA_050122795.1 Desulfobacterales bacterium | reverse complement strand
CGAGGTTCAGGGTTCCGAGGTTCAGGGTTCAGAGGTTCAGGGTTCCGAGGTTCAGGGTTCCGAGGTTCAGGGTTCCGAAGTTCCCGTCTTCGCTCATTGAAGCTTCCGCCTTCGCTAAAACTTCGGCGTGACAAGACGCCGCGGCAGGCAAGGTTTCGGGTTGTGGGCGGCCAGCATTCAAAAGTAGTGGCGGGGTTTATCCGCGCCCGAACGAGATACATTCAATGTTGACGGGGATTAACCCTGCCACTACATTTTACGATTGAATTGATAACCGCAAGCCAAGCCACAACGGCTGTTAGAAACCAATGACCTGTCGTTGTCAGCCAGAAGCTAGATGCCAGCTGCGAGAAGCCAGCCGCCAGTAGCCTCTTTAACCCTTGAACCCTGAACGCTGAACTTTTGAACCCATTATGCCTTGATAATAAGATATGTTAGATACCCCACATAACAGGCGAGCAGGATCGCACCGCCTTTGCGGTCGACCGTGTAGGTCCGGCGCATCAGCAGCCACGGCAGGAAGCTGGTGAACAGCATTACCAGGTAATCGATCCACAGCCCGCTGTCAATAAAACCACCGGGAATCGGTATCGGTCGCACCAGCGAAGCGGCGCCCAGCACGCTCATAATGTTAAATACATTGCTGCCGACCAGATTGCCGATGCTGATGTCCATTTCACCCCGCATGGCAGCCACCACTGATGTGGCCAGTTCGGGCAGGGAGGTGCCGAAGGCAACGATGGTCAGACCGATGAATTTCTCGCTGACCCCCAATTCCGTCATAATAAAAACGGCGCTCTCGACCACCATCTGCGCTCCACCCACCACACCGGCAATGCCGACCATTACCAGTAAAATCTGTTTGGATCTGGAGGCAATATAACCGATTTCTTCCAGTTCGGATTCGATCGCAGTGGTCATTTCACCGCTGCCCGCTTCACGGGTTTCTTTTTTGGCCAGATAATAATTGATGAAGGTGTAGGCGATAATCCCGGCGAAAAGCGTAGCACCTTCGATGCGACCGAGGGTATTATTGAAGGAAAGGACCAGCAGATAAAGCGAAATCGCCAGCATGATGGGGATATCACGTCTGATCACCGACGGATCGCTTTTGATTGGATTAAACAGGGCCGATAATCCCAGCACCAGGGCAATGTTACAGATATTGCTGCCGACCACATTGCCGACCGCAATCATACTTTTGCCTTTTATCGACGAAATCAGGCTCACCACCAGTTCGGGAGCCGATGTGCCGAAAGCCACCACCGTCAGACCGATGACAATCGGTGTCACCCCCAGGCTGCGTGCCAGGCTGGAAGAGCCTTTAACCAGCCATTCGGCTCCAAAGTAAAGCAGTAAGAATCCGATCAGGCACAGCACAATATAAAGCAACATAACCCTTAACTCCTTTCAAAACCACCGAGCACGGGCCCGCTACAGCAATCGTCACCTGCAATCCAGATACGATGGCGCCGAATTAATGCTGATTGAGAATTTTGATGTGCTAAATTTTGAGCAGCGATCATAGGTGAGAGCTGCCCGGGTGTCAAGGGGATATCGATTTTTGTAAAACTTTCTGAAATTATTGGAAAATAGTGTCGGATTACCCAATAAACCGATTTCAGGCCAAGAAACAATATAAGTACTTGAAATAAAGCTAATTTTATATTTTATTTCAATAAATTTGACCTTTTGGCGTAAAGCGTTGTTCCCCCTGTATTACAATTTTCCTTGCATTTCACGCATGCATTTTATACTAGTTCTTGTGGTACAGAGTAGGACAGATGAAAACGATAAATTTCTAAACGAATGGGCTGAAAGGAGGTGAAGCAGAGCACATTTTCAAAGCAAGTGACTAAAGGAGGAGAAATAGTTCAATACCCAGCACACTCAATGGATATTGTTATTCGCAATTTGTCAACCCGAGAAGAAGGAGGCAAATAAAATGAGCAACGGAAATAACAGGACCCCGGTACTGCAGAACGAAGATTGGTGGGCCTGTTTTATTGGCTGGTTTATCCTGCTCTTGGCGCTATGGGGTGTATTACCGACAACTCCCAAAATTGCCAAGTGGACCAGCCTTGCAGCAGCCTTCCCAAAGGGCTGGTCAACCCTGGGGACGACCATCGTTTTCTGCATCGCCATGGGGGCTCTAACGTTTATCGGCGGCATTTTTATGAAATATGATCTGAAGAACTACATCCCGGGCTTTGTCGTCATTTTTGCGATCGCATTTATTTCCATGGTGATATCCAAACAATCCTTCATCAACAAATGGGGTATCTCCTATGTGCTGTTTGCACTCGCCATTGGCCTGATTATCAGCAACATATTCAAGGTGCCCAAAATGCTCAAAGCCGCCGGCCAGACCGAATTCTTTATTAAAATCGGCCTGGTGTGCATGGGGGCGACCATTATGTTTTCGGTGGTTCTCAAAGCCGGTGTATTCGGTGTGCTGCAGGCCGTGCTGGTGGCCACGGCGGTGTGGTTCGGCACCTACTGGATCTGCCGCAAATTCCAGGTTTCAGAGCGCTTCAGCAGCATCATTGCAACGGCCAACGCCATCTGTGGTGTTTCCGCCAGTATCGCGGCCGGCGGTGCGGTCCAGGGGGACCCCAAGGAAGTCAGTTACATGGTGGCCTGGGTGCTGGTGTGCGCGGTGGTTCTGATTCTGGTGATGCCGCCGATTGCCGTGTGGCTGGATCTGCCCACCAACTGGGGAGGTGCCTGGGTCGGAGGGGTGATCGACAACACCGGCGCGGTGATTGCTGCCGGGGAAATTCTGCGTGACAAGGCCGGCAATCCGAGTAAAGCCGCGGTTGATGCTGCGGCCATGGTCAAAATGGCCCAGAATGTGATGATCGGCCTGGTGGCATTTTTAATGGCGTTGTGGGCCACCTTTTCACTGGACAAAAAAGAGGGTGCTGAGGCGCCCGGATTGAGCGAAGTGTGGTTTCGGTTTCCCAAATTCGTCATCGGGTTTATGGTGGCATCTTTCTTTGTTTCCTTTATCATCGAGCCGACGATGGGAAACAAGGCTGCCAAGGCCGTTTCAAAGGCCTGTAAGAGCTATCGCAGCTGGTTCTTTGCAATCTGCTTTGTGGCCATCGGACTGGAAACCGATTTTAAAGAGCTGGTGACTGTCGGCGGCGGGCGACCCGCAATTGCGTACTGGATATCGCAGACGGCAAACGCCGTCTGGACCCTGTTTATCTCCTGGGTTCTGTGGTCGGGCACTTTTGTGACACCGCCGATTCTGCCGGATTAAAATCGATATTGATATCTCGAACGTTAAAGGCGCTCTTCAGTGAAGAGCGCCTTTTTACCCCTTGAAAACCATTATTCCATTAATCCCATTATTCCAATATTCTCCGGTCTATTTTCTGGTTTGACAAGTTGTTTCCAGTGATTTATACCGCTTGTCGTTATAATGTTCCGAAAAAAAGGGCGGCGGCATAAGTGTTGTAGCAAAAAAACGTCCTGCAATCAGAAGGTTTTTTGACAACAGCTATAAAGCTTTAGTCCCGTAAGAAGCTATTCAAAGGATACCGCTCTATGGAAAAGCCGAAAATGATCCTGATGGCGGAAGAAAAACTGGCCCGGGAAGTCACCCTGGGCGTTATCG
>JASFIG010000471.1:0-3636 GCA_050122795.1 Desulfobacterales bacterium | reverse complement strand
AATTCTAAATCTCAAAACTGAAAATATCAAAACTGTTTGGGACATTGAAAAATTGAGATTTGATGCTTGTGATTTGGGATTTAAGAAAATTTTTTAGAAGAAGATATATTAAACCAATCATGCTTTACAAACTATATGACGGGCGGTATGCTATGATTTGGTTTGTTGTAAACGCCTGATCAGGCGGTCCAGGTCATCATTGCTGTAAAATTCGATTTCAACTTTGCCTCTAAGACCGCGTCGCTTGATACTTACCTTGGTGCCAAAGTGGCGTGAGAGATCTTCAGCCAGACTGAGCAGATAATGGTCCTCAGTGCTTTTCCGGCTCACTTTCGGCTTTTTCTTCTCACCTCTTAAAGCGCGCACCAGATTTTCAGTTTCCCTGACCGACAATCCTTTTTTGACAACAGAGCGCCAGGCTGCCAGTTGCTGGGTGGGGTTTGTGGTTCCCAGCAGCGCTCGGGCATGGCCCATGGAAAGTTCACCTTCCTGAATGCTCGTTCGAATGACCTCGGGCAATTGTCGCAGCCGCAAAAAATTGGCGACTGCCGAGCGGCTTTTACCCACCCGCGTGGCGGCTTCATCCTGCGTCAGGTGGAATTCTGTGATCAGGCGATGATAGGCCTCTGATTCCTCGATGGGATTGAAGTTGGCGCGCTGGATGTTTTCAACAATCGATAATTCCAGTAACTTGGAATCGGTGATGCGTTTGATGATAACCGGCACCTGAGTCAACCCGGCCCTTCTGGCAGCACGCAGGCGTCTTTCTCCGGCAATCAGCTCATATCCGTCATTTTCTTCGCGGACCAGAAGCGGTTGCAGAATGCCCTGCTCCTTTATCGATTGGCTGAGTTCCTCCAATTCAGCTTCGGGAAATTGTTGGCGGGGTTGAAAGCGGTTGGGTTGTATCCGTTCAATGTCACAATAGAAAAAATCCCTGGGGGGTTCTGCCGATTTGTCCATTTCCGGGATGAGCGCTCCCAAACCTCTACCAAGGGCCTGTTTTTTCCGTCCGGCCAGGCCACCCTTCGATTTTTTAGCATCTTTTTTCTTTTGCATGCTGTTCCCCAGAATTTGGCAATTTTAGTAGAACTTCTTTGTGCCGACCGAAGCAGATTGAGCAACAACCAAATTATCAATAACTTACGATCAGGTGCAAACTCAATCGAGGAGGCCGTTGGTTCTTAATATTTCCTTTGCCAGCTTAAAATAGCTTTGGGCACCCGCGGATGTGGCATCGTAAAGCAGAATGGGTTTGCCAAAGCTCGGCGCTTCGCTCAATCGGACGTTGCGGGGTACCATCGTCTTAAACACAAGTGCTTCAAAATATTTTTCTGCCTCCGCTGCGACCTGATGCGCAAGATTGGTGCGTTTGTCAAACATGGTAAGTAAAATGCCGGCGACGGCCAAATCCGGATTGAGGTTGCGTTTGATGCGCTTGACCGTATTGAGTAACTGTCCCAGGCCCTCCAGGGCATAGTATTCGGCCTGAAGGGGTATTAAGACGGAATCGGCAGCTGTGAGGGCATTAATCGTTAATAGGCTTAATGAGGGCGGGCAGTCGAGAAATATGTAGTCAAATTGCTGGTTGAGGCCTGAAATCAGAGTCTTGAGGGCCTTTTCGCGCTCGGGATTGGCCATCATTTCAACCTCAAATCCGATCAATTCAACATCTGAAGGAATCACTTTCAGGGTGGCAATTTCACTGTCCACGATCAAGTTCGCGGCGCCGGCGCGACCCAGCATTCCATGGTAAAGCGTTTTTTCGAGACGCGTTCGATCAATACCCAGACCTGAAGTCGCATTGGCCTGGGGATCGCAATCGATTAGCAATGTTTTTTTTTCAGAAACGGCCAGGGCGGCTGCCAGGTTTACAGCTGTGGTTGTCTTGCCGACACCCCCTTTCTGATTGGCGATGCAGATGATTTTTGCCATAATCCGGATGCTCTAACACAAAATCCAGGGTTTGAAAAGAACTTTAGAATATGGAATATTTACCCATATTTTGGTTTTAAATTATCTTTTCATGATTGCCAAACAGTTGGGGAAAATCATTTTATCATAAATAATTAAGGAATATTGGAGCACTGCCGTGCTGGAGTCGTGGCGTAATAACTAAAAGCTGGATGTCCTTGCACATTTCTCTATCATGCCAATATTTAATGGATAGAAGGCTATTCGCAAAATACCCCTTTGCATTTAGCACCTTAATTGGTTATATAGGTCCTAATGTAACTAAATTCAGTCCATTTGAATGTCAATGATTCAAAAACTCATATCCATCTGCCTATCATCTGTTTTTTTGTTGGCACCATTGGGTGCGCAGCTTTCTTCCGGCCTGACCGTCAGCGAAGAAGAGAAGTTGTCGCGTTCCATTCTTGGGTATATATACAGCACTTACGAAATTATCGATGACCCGGTCATTGCCGACTATGTCAATCAGGTCGGCAACCGGATTGTTTCGGTGATAGAAGATCCCATATTTGATTACAAATTCCACGTCATCAAAGTCGATACCTACAACGCTTTTGCCATCCCCGCCGGCTATATCTTTATCAACAGCGGGCTGATTGCAGCCATGGAAAGTGAAGATGAGCTGGCCGGCATTCTGGCCCATGAAATCGCCCATGTGAATGCGCGCCATATTTCCCAGAAAATCGAAAGATCCAAAAAAATTGGCTTGGCGACCATGGCGGGCGTTGCGGCCGGTGTCCTCATCGGCGCGGCTGGCGGGGCAGAGGCGGGGCAAGCGGTGACGCAGGGTAGCCAGGCTGCCGGAGCGGCCGCCCAACTGTCCTATAGCCGTGACAACGAAATACAGGCTGACCAGCTCGGACTGATCTACCTGAACGATGCCGGTTACGACGGCGCAGGTTTGCTTAAGATTTTAAAAAAGATGCGCAGCAAACAGTGGTTTAGCACCGAACAGATTCCGACCTACATGCGGACCCACCCGGCAATTGATGAACGCATCACCTATCTTGATTCCCAGCTGGCCAGTTCGCCGAAAGACAGCAAGAAGCGGCCGCAAGAGGATTTAGGTGATTTTAGCAGAACGCATACCTATTTGATTACCCAGTATGGTGATGAAAAACTGGTCTTAAAATATCTTGAAGCACAGGTGGTGCAGCATCCTGAAGATCCCATGGCGCATTATCGTTACGGGCTCATTTTGGCCCGGATCAACCGCAGGGCTGAAGCCATCGAGCACCTCAGAACGGCGTTGCAAAAGCGTGCCTTTGATCCGTATATGTTGAGAGATGTGGGTCGGGTGTACTATTTGGACGGGCAGTTTGAACAATCCCTGAAAATGCTCAAAACAGCACGCAATATGATACCCGATGATGCGGATTGCAGTCTTTACCTCGGCCAGACCTACATGGAAATGGGGCGATATGATGAAGCGTCGACTGTTTTGCGGGGTGTCGTCGAAAAACACAGCGGTTATACCAGAGCCTACTACGTCCTGGGTCAAAGCCTCGGTAAGCAGGGAAATCTGGCAGATGCCCACTATTACCTGGGCATCTATCATACCCGTAAGCGAGACCTGAAAACGGCTATCGTTCAATATCGGCAAGCGTTGAAGTATACCGAGGATGTGGAAAGGCGGACCACCAAAAAAAAGCGCATAAAGAA
>JASFIG010000470.1:0-3699 GCA_050122795.1 Desulfobacterales bacterium | reverse complement strand
ATATTGTATTTTTCCATTTTAAAATTAAGACTATTGGCATTCAAGCGTGTTCGGTATACAGTTCATAATCGATATTACCAAAAAACGCTATGCTGCCAAATCTATAAATATTTCCTATGCTTATATTTTTGGTTTTTCAAGAAGAATTTCGGTATTATATATATACCAGCGTTTGGAACATGTAAACTCAGTCCGGCGTGACACAACCGTATCTTCCAACAATTATAAGCATTTATCTGAAACACGGGTACACTGTTTCAAATATTTCTGATATAAAAAGACGACGCTGATTCGCAAAAGGTTTAACGAAAGATTCATCGCCATCGAAAGTGGTATAGCCTTGCTGAAATGACTCATGACGACCAAATAATTCAGGATCCTGCTCCGGGAACGCGTCTGGTGCGCTTCTGTGGAGACTTGCTTAATTTAACCCTCCAACTGCCAAACTCTCAGGCCGGCACCGCATGGGTGCGCACCAATATTGGTTATGCCGGCATCATCAGGGACGAAATTATCCGGGAGGTCGAAGAGAAGAAAACACCGCTCGGCAAAGCCTGGTTCGACCTTCCGATGCAGCGTTTGGATGAACGGCGTTTTAGCGCGATGCTGCCGCTGTGCGAAACAGGTCATTTCGAAGCAAAATGCTATTTTTTAAAAGAAGGCGAAACCCAGCCTACCTGGCCGCCGGGACCAAACGCGGCCGTTAATGTGGAATCGGCCGATGCCTGTAGTGCCAATATCATTTACAACGCCTTTGTACGCCAGTTTGGTCCCAACAAAGCCGGCCGGCAGGAGCTGAGCTCATCTGACGCCCAGTGCGTTCAGAAGTTGGATCAAAGCGGTTACACCGTCATTCCGCCCTCGGGTACATTCCGTGACCTGATTGGAGAACTCGATTTTGTTATCGGTGAGCTCGGGTGCCGTTTGCTGATGCTGCTTCCCATCCACCCCACCCCGACCACCTATGGGCGTATGGGAAGGTTCGGCAGCCCTTACGCCGCTTTGAGCTTTACCGAGGTTGATCCCGCCCTGGCGGAGTTCGATCCGCATGCCACCCCTCTGGAGCAATTTATCGAACTGGTGGATGCCGTGCACCGGCGCAATGCCAAAATCCTGATCGATATTGCCATCAATCATACCGGCTGGGCCGCACGCCTGCACGAGACCCACCCGCAATGGCTGGTCAGAAGTCCCGAGGGCCGCATCCAGGTGCCCGGTGCCTGGGGCGTTGCCTGGGAGGATCTGACGAAATTAGATTATTCCCAGCCCGACCTGTGGCAGTACATGGCAGAAGTGTTTCTCAAGTGGTGTCGGCGGGGGGTCGACGGTTTCCGCTGTGATGCCGGTTATATGATCCCGCTGAAGGCCTGGCGCTATATCGTTGCCAAAGTAAGGACCCAATTTCCGGAGGTCATTTTTTTACTCGAAGGGCTGGGCGGTAAAATTTCAGTAACCCGCGACCTGTTAAACAGGGCCAATTTAAACTGGGCCTATTCCGAGCTGTTTCAAAACTACGACCGCGCGCAGATCGAACATTACCTGCCCGAGGCCATCGACATTTCGAGCACAGACGGGATAACCGTGCATTTTGCCGAAACTCACGATAATCCCAGACTGGCAGAACAATCTGAAACCTACGCCCGCATGCGAACCGCCCTGTGTGCGCTGAGTTCACACAATGGTGCCTTTGGTTTTGCCAACGGCGTCGAGTGGCTGGCCACCGAAAAAATAAATGTCCACGACGCCACATCGTTAAACTGGGGTTCAGCATCCAACCAGATTGCCGAGATCCGGCGCTTGAACCATTTGTTGAAGGTCCACCCGGCATTTCACGAAGAAGTCGCTTTGAGCATGCACCAGCAAAATGGCGGTAACGCCATCGTCCTGCTGCGGCACCATCGCCCGTCCGAAAAAAAGCTGTTGGTCGTGGTCAATCTGGATATTGAAAACCAGGCCATAGCAACCTGGGACCCCGCATCAACGGGGCTTGAGCCATCGGTATTTTATGATCTGCTCACGGAAAATACAGTAGAAGCTGCCACATCTGATGGCTACCATACGCTGCAGCTGGAACCCGGCCAGGTGCTTTGCCTTTCGCCTCAGGCAGAAGAGTTGCAGCAAGCCGGCCGGTATCCTGAAGACCCTTTCGCGCTGCCTGAGCGCATTGAGTATCAGCGTTTAGCGGCCAAAGCGCTGGCGGTCGTTTCCTTTTACCGGGGCCTGGATCAATTTACGCATTTTGATCGCTCTCAGGCGGTGCAGCGGCTAAAGGAAGATCCACTCGCGTTTTGCAAACAGCACGTCTCCGACGGTGGGCCGCCGCGGGTCATCACCTGGCAATGGCCGCAGGATTTGCGGCGGGAAGTCATGATTCCGCCGGATCATTTTTTGCTTATTCGCGCTAATTGTGCTTTCCGGGTTCGCATGGCCGATGGCGACCGGACGCTCGCTACGGAGACCAGCCTGCCGACCGTCGATGAAAATCATTTTGTGTTATTTTTACCGCCGGCGGTTCCGCAAACGATGCAACGTTGCACGCTGTCGCTATCGGTTTACGATCCAGCACAGCCGTCCGGTTGTCGCCATGCAAAAGGCCATGTGATGTTGTTGCCCGCTGTCGAAGATCTGCCGATCAAGCAGGTGTTTAATCATTCAGACCTGCTGAAAGAGGCGTTTACCTTTCTGGCGACCAACGGCCGCGGGGCGATGCTGCACAGCCCGGTTGCCTGGAACAGACTCAACAGCCGCTACGACGGGCTGCTGGCCGCCAACCTCCACCCGGACGTTCCCCAAGATCGTTGGATCATGTTCAGCCGCTGCCGAGCCTGGGTGGTATACCAGGGGTACTCACAGGCCTTGAACCGGGATTGCCTCGAAAACTTCCGGATATCGAAAGATGGCAGCGGATGTTGGCAATATTATGTTCCCACCGGTCAGGGTGAGCATGTTTTGCTGACCGTCCGGATGGCAATGCGTGCGGGCCAGAATTCGATCATATTGCACTTTTTTCGTCATCCGGCTAAAGAGCGGCCACAACGGCTGGCGGATTCAGAACCGGTGGAAATCGTTGTGCGCCCGGATATTGAAAGCCGCAGCTTTCATGCCACCACCAAGGCCTATCAAGGGCCGGAGGCTCAGTGGCCCCGGGCCGTCCGCGCTTTTTCCAATGGCTTTGTTTTTACACCGGACGCCGATCATCAACTCCGGATTCAGATGGATAAGGCCATTTTTGTGCCGGAACCGGAATGGCTTTATATGATCCATCGCCGACAGGATGCCCGCCGGGGCCATGATCCGGATTCAGATCTGTTCAGCCCCGGTTATTTGTCCGTTCGTGTCCAAGGCAACCAGTCCACAACCTTAGGAGCCACAGCCGGCAACGCGCAGGATCTTTCGAAAGCAGACGCGTCTGTTGCAGACGCCATGACATCTCCAGCCACAACAGAGGATGATACCCACACAGCGGCCAGCGATATTCTCAAACGCAATCTGGACCATTATGTCGTCAGACGGGGTAATTTAAAGTCCGTTATTGCCGGCTACCCCTGGTTTCTGGACTGGGGGCGGGATGCCTTAATTTTTGTGCGCGGGCTGGTGGCCGCCGGAAAAGCAGAGCAGGCCCGCGATATTCTCATCCAATTTGCGCGCTTTGAAAAAGACGGTACCCTGCCGAACATGATTCAGGCCGAAAATGACGCC
>JASFIG010000469.1:0-3703 GCA_050122795.1 Desulfobacterales bacterium | reverse complement strand
TTTGTGAACATGGGCGCGCAGACGCAGTTTACGTCCCAGTAAATCCTGCAGTACTCTGTCTTCGGCTGAAAAGACAATCTCTTGCTTTTTGCTGCCCCTGGCTCGGTTGTAGCGTCGTATTTTCTGACGGACCTCATCCAGACGACCGCGCAACATGGCAATGGCGCCCATGCGGGTCGTCGGACGTTTGCCTTTCCAGGCGTTTGTTTTTATGGGATTAAATCCGAACGCCGCTTTTAATCCGGCGCGACTGATTAGCGCGTCTGTGCTGGATCCGGCATAATTGCGAATGACCGCTGAAAGACCACCGATAATATTACCGCTGCCGGGCAACACACACGAATACAACACGCCCATTTGCACTGCATCATTGAGTGCCTTGTCATCCATTTGAATTGAATCCAGTGCATCGGTCAGCGTCAGAATCGAATCCCGATGCTCGTTGGCCTCTCCTTCGGTATTGGGCTCCCCGGCCCGTTCCATGCCGATGTGGCTGTGCGGATCGACAAAGGCGGGGGTGAGCACCTCAAATTCTCCCAGGCAGCGACCCTTTTTCGCTTGTGAAATGGCGCTGATCTTTTGGCCATTAAATAAAAGATGGGCATTCGAAACGACTTTTTTCCCGGTGTAAATTGTTTTAGCGGAAATGGTGTTCATGATGCTTCCTTTCGTTATGGCACAGACAGCCGTTCAGGGGATCAGACGCATCCGCTTTGCATGGAAATCCCTGGCAAGCGCAGCGTTATCAGCCAGAAGCTCGGAGAGTCTTTTTTTAATGGCCGCATTGTCCTGAGCCTCATAGGTTTTCAGGTTTTCGGCAAAATCAGGTATCCGATAAAGAAAATGACCCATGGCTTCTTGAGTCGGGCGTCGTAGGTTGACACCGTATTTCAGGCGCGCCATCAAAAATCCGTTTATCTCCTGTTCAAACTGACCGCGCATGGGCATTGCCAGGTAAGGTTTGCGCAGGTAGAAGGACTCGGTCATGAGCGTAAAGCCGGCTGTTGCCATAACCGCTTTGCAGGATGCCAGGTCATTCAAAAAGCCGGCTTTGCTGAATGCTTTGTAATTCACATTTTTATGGGTGCCTTCTTTTTCAGCACCATAGACAATAAAGGATTCGCGGGAGAATGCGTTTAATCTTTTTAAAAAGGATTCAAACCCGCTGGTCAGATAGACCAAAATATGATCGCCGGCTGAAGGTTGAAGGCATAAAACCTCTTGCCGCAAAATAGGCGGGAAGAAAAAGGTGCGGTTATTCTGGGGGTCGCCATAATAAAAAGTGGTCACCAGGGACACATCCGGTCGCGGGACCATGGCCCGGATGATGGTCTTGGTCATTTTGCGCTCGGCGTGCAGGCGAGCCGGGCAGGGATAAGACATATACCGGAGACGGTGCTGGTTGTCGATGGTAATCAGCGGCAGGTCGTAGTGGTTGGCCAGATAAGCGGTCATGGGCTCAAAATCGGTTATGACGCAGTCAGGTTGAAACTTTTTGAAAATATCTTTCCGCAGCGACTGAAGCTTTTTGTGCCCCTCGGGCAATCGCATCAAATTATCGGTAAATGTTTTTACCTTCGAAACCCGATTATCCAGACTGGCGATGTGCAGCCCTTCGGTTTCAAACACATCGAAATCATCTTTGAGGTTGGCATAGCCGCGATCATAGCTGACGACCTTGACTGCATGTCCTGTAGACTGCAGATGGGTAAGCATCTCGCGGGATCTGGAAGAATGACCCGATCCCTCGCCGGATACGCCGTAAACGATCTTCGCCATTTTTTCCAACCCGTTATTCGTCCGAAATCAAAATCGAACAGCGTGCATCCATTTACCTGAAACCACAATTGCCGACAGGCTTTTTGTATCAGGTTCTTTTAACGCGCTCCAGTTGAATGGTCACAAGGTTGATGGGATCCGGACATCGCAATTGAATGGTATCGCCCTGCCACCACGGCAAAGCCCCGCCGAATTGAAATGTCTGCAGGCTGGGGAAAATATCGTGGTAAAACCAGCCACACAAACCCGCCGGGTTATGGCAGCTGATGTCAAAGCTTTCGCCCGTTTTATGTCCGGCACTGCACTCTCCTTTTACGTCTGAAATGGTCGCTTTGATTTGGTAGCCGATTTGTGGATCCTGCGCCATCTTGCCCACTCCTTCTTATAATACGGTTGAGCCGGTTTGCCGGTTATGCCCGTTTGGCCCGTTCGTTCATTAAATTGAAATATAAAATGAGACCGCATTTCATTTTTAACAGGCTTAACGGGCTCCACTGGCTCAACGGGCACAACCAGAAAACCAGACTTAGTTTTTATGTGTAATGCAGATCCTTGATGTATTGTTCACACCATATCTCGTAAATAGATCTCGTTGATCCAGAAGCGCAGGGCGGCGTGCCGGTCAGCCGGTCTGGCATAATCAATTCCGATGCGCGGGCCTGTTCTAATAAGCTGCTGCGGCAGCGACGTCTGCTCTTCAACCCAGAGTTTACGGCCGGTGGTAAGGTTCCAGCCGTTTAAGGCTTTGTCAACGGCCAGCGCCTGACATAATTTAGCCGGACCATTTGTGAGATCTTTGGCGGTTGCTCCCCGATGGCGCTGCATGTCTTTAATACCATCAATTGGTACCAGCCCTCGAATGAGCACGGCACAGGGATCCTGTTCTGCTTCGGTTACAATGTTCAGCAAATAATGCATCCCGTAAACAAAATACACATAGGCCACGCCGGCACGCCCAAACATAACCGCATTGCGCTCTGTTTTACGCCTGTATGCATGACAGGCGCTGTCGGATACGCCCAGGTAGGCTTCGGTCTCGCAAATCAGGCCGCTTATTAAACGGCCTTTGTATCTGCGGACAAGCTTTTTTCCCAGCAATTCGCTAGCGACAACCCGGGTGTCGCGCACATAGAAATCATGTTTTAAGATGGTCATCCTGTAAGACGAGATGTTTTTTAGAAGCTATCTCAAAAATGCATCTAACGCCCAAGGGCATTGTTGTAAACCGATTCAAAATGCTCGAATACTAACGTGTATGCTCCACTTTTGAATCGGTTTACGTCGCGCCCTTGGACGTGATCTACTATTTTTGAGACAGCTTCTAATATGCGGAAGGTTTCTTAAAACCGGATGCGATCGGTTTAAACCAGGTTTTTGGCCACCAACCGGGCAAAATGCTCAAACGAGCGGTCATAGGTGCGCTCGCTGTCATTCGGGAAACAGCAGGCGGGCAATTCGCGACTGCTTAAATGATAGCTCAGACATTCACAGCAATTTCCCTTGCGGGGACAGGGCTCATAACTGCAATTGCATTTTTGAAGATTTTGCTCGGTTCTACATTCCATCAATGCCTCCTTATCCAATAGCGCTTCTACATGTAGTTGTTTTTGACCACCGCTTCGAGCGGCCTTAATTTTATGGTACCCGGACCGTCGGATTCAATGTACATCACAAAATCGTCGTAAAGACCGCCCAACAAAATATCTATCCGGCGGGTCCGCTTGATAAAAATACCGTTTTTGTCATAGACAACTTCACCTTTGCCGTCTTTAACGATGGTAATGGCAAAGAGGTCCTGCTTGCCGACTTTAACCGAAAAGCGGTCACCCAGTTTAAAGCTGCTGCCTGCGAGCTCATTTTTATGAATAAATATACCTTTGCGATCAGAGTCGTAATTGGCCAGGGGCAACCCGGCAATATCGTT
>JASFIG010000468.1:0-3711 GCA_050122795.1 Desulfobacterales bacterium | reverse complement strand
GGTCACCGCGGGCACAATTGCAAATATCAGAATTCCGGCAATGTATAATAAGTAAAAAAGAATGGCAGCCGGCCAGTTGACCTGCGGGCTGAGAATGAAGCTTAGATTTTTCTGATAAAACCCTTTGGCAATCACGCCCAGCCAAATCAGGTCGATAATAAAAAAAACCGGTACGGTCAGCGCATAGAGTTTCAAGTAGAATAAGGCATTCATCTAAACCTCTTCAAAAAAGTTTTTTAACACAGACACCGTCGGATGATTATTTTGACGGGCCCGCAAAAGCTGAGCGCAAGCGCTCCACCCGTCGCCGGTTGACGCCGAAATCGTAATAGCCTGACCGCGATGCAGACTTCACATGGATGATGGGTTGTTCGGCAGGAAAATAAAATTCGACATCATCGACAAACCGAAAGATCAGCGAGCGAAACTCGGCATGAAGATAATTTTGCTCGACTGATACCAGGCGCACGCCGCGGGAATTCTGCAGAATATCGATCAGCTTTTGCCGGGCCTTTTCAAAGCTGCCCAGATACCCAAAGGGCTTGATAAAATGCTTTTCGTCTTTGCTCAGCGAAGAAACACAGTTGGGAGAGCTCGGGCAGGGCAGCAATTTATCAGCACTCATTGCCGTATCCGCTGCAATGTGCGCGCTTCCGAATAAAACACATACCAATAGTGGAAAATCTTTTAAGATCAGGTTTTTCATACAGGAATTATCAAGGTAGGGATTTCGGTGCACTTGATCACACGGTCAGCAACACTGCCAAAGTCAAAATGCGCTTCGCTTCCGCGGCTGGCCATAACGACTATGTCAATGGTTTCTTTTTCAATCAATCTGAGGATCTCTTTAGCCGGATCACCGACACTGATGTGGCGAAAATAAAGCGGGCAGGCGTTTAAGAATTTTTCGCAGATCTCATCCAGCCGCCCTTCAGCCGTTTGTTTTTCCCATTGCCGCATTTTTTCGATATCTTCAGGGTCATTGTGGCCATAAGAAGCCCCAACCGCAGGATAGTCCTTAAGGACATAAAGAATGTGAATCTCTGCCGTATATCTTTCGGCAAGTGATGTCACCACCGGCAAGGCGTTGGCAGCATTTTCTGAAAAATCAGTCGGCCATAAGATCTTTTTTATTTCCATCGTTTTCATCTCCTCTATTGGCATGGGGTCGGGTCGATATCAGCTCCCTAAAACCAGGAAGTATTGTATGACTGATCATACAGGCACTAAACATGCGTCCACAGGAAAAAATATGAGACATAACTTTCCGTGCCAATAAACATCATGATGCTAAAATCTGATACCAATATATTTTAAGGATCATTTCTAAATAAGCAAATAATAGCACGTAGAAATCAGACAGATGAAAGAGGTTTGTGGTGGCTCAGCAGTATTCATCCAGCCAAGGAAAGGAGGTAAACTCAGCTGAAGCTGAACCACCACCGTGATGGAGGCTTATGACACCTTTATAGAGATGCCAAGCGTGTTTAAAGTTACATTTTTTCTGTTTACAGCAAATTATTTTGAGCGATCGGCTGTCGCGTCATTTTGGTCCATCTTTGTAAAACTGTCTCTGATATCGCTCAGATATGCCATACAGTGAGCGCCAAACCACCAGATTTCGACCAGGATTAACAGCAAAAGTATGGGTACCCAGACAGTCATTGGTTGCTTCTCCTTTCCGACCGAATCTATTTTGCGGCGAGCGCCGGGATCAGCGACTCACACCGGCACATCGGCTTGTTGAACAACATCTGAACATCACCGATGTAGCGCTCTGCAAAACCGGCTTCGCAGTAGCTCAGGTAAAAATCCCACATGCGAATAAACGCCTCCGAATAGCCCAGCCTTTTGACATCGTCAATGTTTCTAAAAAATTGCTCCCGCCAACGGGCCAGCGTTTTGGCATAATGCGGCGTGATATCTTCCAGATGAAAGAGCCGCAGATCGGTCACCCTGGCAATCGAAGCTGTTATAGCTGCAATGGACGGAATACAGCTGCCGGGGAAAATGTAACGCTTGATAAAATCAACTGAGCGTTTATGCCGCTCGAACACCTGATCGGCAATCGTAATCGCCTGCAGCAACATCATGCCGTCTGGCTTGAGCAAGCGGCTGCAGGACTTAAAGTAAGCGTCCAGATAGTGATGCCCGACAGCCTCGATCATCTCAATCGAAACCAGTTTACTGTATTGTCCCTTAAGATCCCGGTAATCCTTCATCACCAGCTCAATGCGATCGGCCACACCGCAATCGGCGATGCGCTGTTGGGCCAGTTTGAATTGCTGTTCAGATATGGTGGTGGTGGTCACCCGGCAGCCGAAATGTTGCGCAGCATAAATGGCAAAGCCGCCCCAGCCGGATCCGATTTCAATGACGTCATCAGCAGGGCCCAAGTCGAGTTTGCGGCAGATGCGATCATATTTAGCGAGCGAGGCGTCTTGCATGCTGCTGTCGTCGCTTTCAAAAATGCCGCAGGAATACGTCAGGGTTTCATCCAAAAACAGTCGGTAAAAGTCATTGCCCAGGTCATAATGGGCGACGATATTTTCTTTACTGCCCTGGCGCGTATTTTTGCGCAGAAAATGCCAGATTTTATGAAACGGCGTTGATACCTTCGACCAGCCTTTATCCAGGCGCTCGAAACTATGGCGATTGATGGCCATGACACGCAGCGCGGTGGTCAGATCTTCTGCCGACCACAAACCGCGCATGTAGGCTTCGGCTGTGCCGATGCTGCCCCCCAGAATCGCTTTGCTGTAAAATCGGGGATGATAAACATCAATGACCGCCTCCAGAGGATAAGCGGCGCTTGTTTTTCCGAAAACATGACGCTGCGGGCCTTCAACAATGGCAATTTTGCCCCGCTGCAGTTTGCCAAGAATTTTGAAAAGAAGTTTGCGCGCCATCCCGTCGGTTGGGCGCGTCTGGATGTTTTCCAATGCCGGGGCATTTGAAGGCACAATTGAAGCCGTCATCGTTGATACCTTCTGCCTGCATGATGTCGTTTTTTAGGATGAACGAACATGGGTGTTTTTTTTAACAACAATCGCAGCGCCTGCCAGTAGATCATGGTGGTGACCTTGGCCGTCATCAGCGGATATTTGATCAGCATATCGGTTAATGCCCAGTGACTGATCTGGCGACGTTTCAAAGCCAGACTGGCATCAAAAAGCAATTGCTCGTTCTCATAATCGATCATATGGACGCGGATCGATGTATCGGGTTCGCGAAAGCGCCAATCATAATTGATATTCATATCGATAAACGGTGAAACGTGGAAACCCTTTGCAAAACGATGCCGCCGCCAGTTTTTGACCGGATGCTCGTTGTTCTGGCGGTCTAAAACGTAGCAGTGAACTTCACCCCAGGGAGTGTTGTGTATTTCAACAATGATGGTTTCAACCCTTGAATCGGTTTGATCGTAGCAATAGTAAAAACTGGCCGGATTAAAGCAATAGCCAAAATAGCGTAAATGGGTCAGCATCCGAACCGGCCCCTCGGGTGTGCGCCCGGTCTTTTCAGCAACCAGATCTCGGACCGCCATGTCGATCGGCTTTTGTGGATCGCCGAAATGATCTTTACGCCGAAAGTAAGCGATGTTCGGCCGCTGATAGGACCAGAGCGGATAACCGTCAAACACGTGGGGCAACTCTGCCAGGTCCAAATACATGAAAAACAGGCGGTAGCTGAACATATTCGGCCTTGGCC
>JASFIG010000467.1:0-3726 GCA_050122795.1 Desulfobacterales bacterium | reverse complement strand
ACCAAACACCAAACAGCCAGTAACGAATAACCAATAACGAATAACGATATCATAAAGGAGGACAAAGATGACAGCAAAGTTGATTAAGGGAACAGAAATCCGCGAAGAGATTCTAAAAGAAATTGCTGATGAAGTAAAAGAAATCAAAGAAAAGCACGGTGCTGTTCCTGGCCTGGTAACCATATTGGTCGGGGAAAATCCAGCCTCCATTTCTTATGTAACCCTCAAAATAAAGACCGCCAATCAGCTGGGGTTCAAAGAGATTCAAGATAGCCAATCTGAAGACATTTCCGAGGAAGATCTGCTGGGCTTGGTCGACAAGTACAATAACGATGATTCGATTCACGGCATTCTGGTCCAACTCCCCCTTCCCAAGCACTTGGATGAAAAAAAGGTGTTGAACGCCATCGATCCGGATAAAGATGTGGACGGATTCCATCCGGTAAACGTCGGCCGACTGATGATAGGGGGCAAGGAGGTGAAATTTGCGCCCTGCACACCCGCCGGGATTCAAGAAATGATTGTGCGCGCCGGCGTGGAGACCAGCGGCGCCGAGGTGGTCGTTGTAGGCCGCTCAAACATTGTCGGCAAACCGATTGCCAATATGATGCTGCAAAAAGGTGATGGCGCCAATTCGACCGTAACCGTGGTGCACACCCGGACAAAGGATCTGGCCGGCCATTGCAAAAGGGCCGATATTCTGATCGTAGCTGCCGGTGTTCCGGGCCTGGTCAAGCCTGAGTGGATCAAACCGGGGGCGTGTGTGATCGATGTCGGTGTCAACCGGGTCGGTGAAAAGATCAGTGAAAAAACAGGAAAGAAAATTGCCATTTTAAAAGGTGATGTGGACTTTGATGAGGCCAAAGAAATTGCAGGCTCGATTACCCCGGTTCCCGGAGGCGTAGGGCCCATGACGGTTACCATGTTGATGAAAAATACGCTGAAATCCTTAAAATTTAAGCTGGGCCTGGATTAATTGCATCCCATTGACCTAACAAAAAAAGCTAAAGTTCGAGTCACGGCGGCCGATATAACGCATAGATCGGAATATTTTTATATATTGACAAATAATTTGCACCCTAATATATTGTTTTTAGGACAATTTTGATAGTTGAAAGGGCAAAGTCACCGAAAGATGGCGACGCAAAACCATGGGTCTAACGCCTTAGCGGCCAGGACTGCCAGGTTGCCGATAATGTTGAAAGAGAACGCTTTTGGGTGATGTGCCTGTGGGCGTTCTTTTTTCATTTGCGCCCTGCGGGTATGGAAAATATTCGGTAGGCGAAACCGAATTACAAAAGATGCTTGCACCCTTGACAGGCGCACCGCGGATATGATACCAAAAATTCCCAAAATGCCTGTCGCCCAGACGTCTTTGCCGTACCCGTTGGACCCAATCACGTCCGGTTCCAATCTGGGACAGATTGGGAACTATTGATTGCCCGGGCAAATCCAAAATCTGTTTCAAGGTATACTGTCATGCGAAAGAAAATCTCTTTTGTCGTACTCAGCAACAGCGGGGCGCCGGCAAAACAATTCTGCGCCTCCAAGACCGCCATTCGATTGGTCGCTGTTTTGCTTCTGGCCTGTTTCACGGTTTTTGGTTATGTTATTTACGATTATTTTCAGCTTAAAAATACCACTCAGCACTTACAATCCCGAGAGGTTTATCTGACCAGCGAGCTGGGCGAAATTCAAATTCAGCGCAAACAGATTCAAGAATTTGCCAACGAGATCAATTCCCTAAAAAACAAACTGGTGGCGCTCAACAATTTTGAGACCAAGATCCGCATTATCGCCAATATTGAAAAATCAGACGAATCAAACAACATATTTGGTGTCGGTGGTTCTGTCCCCGAAGACCTGGATACCCGACTGCCGCTGATGGAAAAACACAACAGCCTGATGCGCGACATGCATGAGCAGATCGATGAGCTCAATCGGGCTTCCATCCATCAGCAGTATGAATTCGAATCTCTTCTTAAATCCCTGGAAGACCAACAAAACCTTTTGGCCTCTACGCCGGCTATCCGACCAATTTCCGGCGCAGAAAAATCCTGGGTCACCTCCAAATTCGGATTCCGGCGATCGCCTTTCACCGGGCAAAGGGAATTTCACCATGGATATGATATTTCCTGTCGCGTAGGCACGCCCATTATGGCGACCGCGGATGGTGTCGTCATTTTCGTGGGCAAAAAAGGTCTGCTGGGCAAAACCATTATTGTCGATCACGGCCACGGAATGGTGACCCGTTACGGACACTGCCAGAAATTTCTTAAGGAACGCGGGGAAAAGGTCAAACGCTGGGAACCCATCGCTCTGGTCGGAAATACCGGCCGTAGCACCGGCCCGCATGTACATTACGAAGTGCGCTTGAACGGAATCCCTGTAAATCCGACGAAGTACATCCTAAATTAACACTCTCTGGACAGCCCTCAACCGATTCTTCCACCAGCCGGTCCCGTAGACACATATGCGTGCGCCCGCCGGCGGATGGCGTAGACTCGCCTCGATAACATTCTGCAATTCACCCGATTGACCTTGCATCCGGTGCTGACTGCGGTTATATTTTGACCATTCTTAAAATTTGAGCTGCGCATTCGCTGCCAATTTTGTTATTGAGACAAACCTCAAATTTGGTATAATTCACCCCAAGAGATCAGATTCTTAAATTTAATGAAATTAGAAGGTCGCTCGCGAAATGATACTCAATGCACTAACCAAAGTTTTCGGTAGCAAAAATGAAAGGGAATTAAAACGGATTCAGCCTCAGATTGAGCGCATCAATGCGTTAGAGCCTGCCGTTCAGGCCATGAGTGATGATGAACTCAAGGCTCAGACTGCCAAATTTAAAGAGCGCATTGATCGGGGAGAACCTCTTGACGATCTGTTGCCGGAAGCCTTTGCGGCTGTCAGAGAAGCATCGCTGCGGACATTGAAAATGCGCCATTTTGATGTTCAGTTGATTGGCGGCATCGTGCTGCACGAAGGCAAAATTGCCGAAATGAAAACAGGTGAGGGTAAGACACTGGTGGCGACTTTGCCGGCGTATTTGAACGCATTGACCGGAAAAGGCGTTCATATTATAACCGTCAACGACTATCTAGCGCGACGGGATACCGAATGGATGGGGCATATTTATCAATTCCTGGGTCTTTCCATGGGTACGATTATTCATGGGTTGGATGATGCCGAACGCCAGGCAGCCTACGCGGCCGATATTACCTATGGAACCAATAATGAGTTTGGCTTTGACTACCTCAGGGACAATATGAAATTTGACCGCCGGTCACTGGTCCAACCCCAGCTTAACTTCGCCATCGTCGATGAGGTCGATAGCATTCTGATCGACGAAGCCCGCACACCCTTGATCATTTCAGGCCCGGCTGAAAAATCAACGGATCTCTATTACCAGGTAAACGGCTTGATTCCGAGACTTTCCGCGGATCGACATTACAGCATTGATGAAAAAGCACGCTCGGCAACCCTTACCGAGGAGGGTGTCGCCCGTTGCGAACAATTGCTGAAAGTGGATAATTTATACGATCCGCGTTACATCGAGCTGCTGCACCACATCAACCAGGCCCTAAAGGCGCATACGCTCTTCAAGCGCGATGTTGACTATATTGTCAAAGATGGAGAAGTCATCATCGTTGACGAATTTACCGGCCGTCTGATGCCCGGGCGCCGTTACAGCGAAGGGCTACACCAGGCCCTGGAAGCCAA
>JASFIG010000466.1:0-3731 GCA_050122795.1 Desulfobacterales bacterium | reverse complement strand
GATGCTTTTGAGCTGAGCATGAATCGCGCCGCCGAGCGGGCTGCTCCAGAAGCCAAATCCATTTTCTGGGACGCCATCTCCGATATGAATTTTGATGATGCCCAAAAAATCCTGAACGGGCGCGAAAATGAGGCGACGCTTTACTTTGAGGATAAAACATCCGGACGGCTTCAAGAGGTTTTTAAGCCGATCGTCAAAGATGCCATGGGTGAGGTGGGGGTCACAAGCTCATATCAGGATCTAAACAGCAAGATCACGAGCCTGCCCTTTGGCAAAAGCGCCAGTTTTGATTTGGACCAGTATGTCACCGATGGTGCCTTGAAAGGGCTGTTTAAAATGCTGGCCGAGCAGGAAAGACAAATCCGTACCGAGCCGGCCGCCCGGGTGACCGATCTGCTCCAGAAAGTCTTCGCCGGTCAATAGGCTATCGTTTGGGTTGGCCAGTTGAGCCCGCTAAAAAAGGAAAGTTCTTTATTTTAAATTCTTTTAACCGGCAAACGGGCAAACCGGTAACGGGCTCAACATTCATTAAAAATTGTAGGGGCGGCTATCTCCCTCAGCCTCGTAAAATCCATCTATCTCATCACCCAGGGAATCGAGATAGTCTGTCAGCTCTGAGTCGCTGTTGAAGCTAAGGGTTCCTACATGACCGCTGATGGGCTCTGGCTCCCCATCGGCGGTCTGACGGCACATGGCTTTTAAAAACGTGTCGGAATCGTTCTGGTAGGTTTCAGCCAGTTCTGCGGCGCTGATGGCCTTGCGGGGGCGTCCGTAGGCATCAAAGTATACGTAATATTTCATTGCAGATAGGTCTGATGATGCAGCTCGTTGATGATGGCAACGACTTTTTCGTGGGCCTCCTCCATTTCTTGCACTTCAAGCGAGCTGTGTTGTTCAATCGCATCCAGCACCAAAAATGCGCCTCTTTTGGGCAAACGGTTAAAAAGCTTAATCTGGAACCGGCCCTCCAAATCGCTTATGACCTTTGCCAGATCATCAATGCTAATGGTTTGCAGAAATTGTTTAATGGTCTCATTATTTAACGGCTCCAGAAGATTAACCAGTTCAGCGGCAGATTTCGATGCAGCCGGTTTTTCTTCAACACTTTTCAGGTAGGCCTCCAGCTTTTCGATTTCCTCGATATCGAACTCTTCTTTGTAGACGTCATGACCGCTTTCACCCAGAAAAGACAGCAGCAGCTCTTTTAAAAGCTTGGGATGCATGCCCTCTAAAATACCGATGACGCCTTCCAGGATGATGCAGCGTTCCAGCAGCTCTTTGCCGCTATAATCGGCGCTGAGAATGTAAAGCTCCATTATCGTTCTGGCAGTGGTGCTTTTAACGCCGTCCAGCGCCAGCTCAAGCCCTTTGCGCAGCAGAAATAATTCGTTTTCTTCGGCTTCTTTTCCCAGCGACAGCAGGCCGTAGTTACGGGCGCTGGTCGCCAGAAAAATGATATCGCTGATCAGAGCCAGGCAATCTTCTTTTTCACTATCGCTGACGCGCATCTGCCGGCAGAATTCGGCATCATATTGCATACCATCTCCCCTGATTCTCTGCCCCCAACATATCCTTTCATTGGCTCTGTTTTAACAGACGCCTTTCAATTTGTTTCTGGGCCCACCGCAGTTGATTTTTATTTTTTCCCGTTTGATACAGCTCGACCATCTCAGCGGCAACATTTTTTGCGTGCTGATGGCCTGTGATGGCCGCATCCTTAATTATACGCCAATTACCCGTTTTGGTAAAGTCGATAAAGGCTTTGCGCAACTGGGGAAACAATTCTTTCAGCATGCCATCGAGAAAAGCGGTGTAAAATCCCAGGCCGGCCAATTTTTGATTTTCGATCAAATGATGGAGCGTTCCGCTCGGGTGGGTATCAGCCAGCAGATCTTTGAGCCCTCTGGCAAGCAACTCTGCAGGAGAGTGCGGGAATGCGGCAATCAGCTCGCGCCAGATATTGGGGTCAAAGGTGGCATCGCTGAGCTCTCCGATTTCATGATAAATATAATTATCTTTTTGGGCTGCCAGGATGGCAGGCAGATGCTGTTGCATCGCCTCGACTTCGGGCTTTTTCAGCCCGCAGTGTTGTAGTGCAAATCGCAATGCCGGGCGACCCGATTTTGTGATATAGACCATCTGATCCCACAGAAACAGCCGGGCCGAATCGGTTCGCAACAGGATCTGCTGCTCCTGGGTAAGCGCCGGCAAGGTCAGCAGGTCACGGGCCAGCTCACGTCCAAGGGTGTAAACGGTATATCCGTTATTCTGGTGTTTGTTTTCGATCTCAGCCAGAAAAAATGTCGGTTTCAGGCTAAATGCATAACCGGCCCCGTAAAAAAGGCCCCGGGGCTCAAGAATCGCGTTGATGGTCGAGGTGTCATACAGATCGTAGACTTTACCCTGGATCTCAATGTCGGTGTGGTTCGCGTCCGCCAGCTTTTCCCAGAGCGCTTCTTTTTCACCAATCCACTCCAGAATTTCGGAGGTGTCCTTTTCTTCCCAGGGGTTTAAGCGGTGTTCCCATTTATACAGATCTCGCAAGCGCAACGCCAGACCACAGGTGGAATATAATCCGGCATGCTGCGCATCGGAGATGTCACAATTATGTAAAACCTGGCGTCTGAGAGCTTCGATATCATTCATGAGCGCAATTTTCATCATCTGCCGAGCTTTGCAACGAGATCTTCAAGTGCCTCCTGTGATGCGGCATGGGCAATTGCAGTGGAATTTGTCATGGCCATGTCCCGGTTGGCGCTGGCAGCCCATATCAACGAACCGGAATCAACCCGGACCAGCCGGGCACTAAAACCGACGACCCCGCCCCAGTTGAGCTTTCCGCGCCAGTCGCCGTATTCGGTAACCACACCGACCACCAGGCCGTCGATGTTCAGGGCCTGTTGCATTTTGTTCATTTTGTCCGCGGCAAAAAGATCGCTGGCATCAATTTCAAAATCTCGCATCAATCGGACGACTTTCCTTCTTTCAACCACTTCATATAATCCGGATCCCAGCAAATGTTCTGCGAATATATCCGCCATAATCGATCCGGCATTCATGGGCCTCGTGATTCGACCCCGATCGGTTTTACCTGTTTCGGGTCTGGCAAAATCAAAATCGACAACGGCAACCCGTTTAATGGCAGGCTTTGGATCGCTAATCGCTGCACTATGATCGCTGATATCAAAACTGGTGCAGGCCGATACCAGGACAAATAAAAGAGATGACAGAGCTAAAGATTTCATGCTTCCCTCCTGTTGATCAAACATCGCGATTCATCCACGCGCTTTTCAACACCATGCTCAGGGCACTCGCGCATATCGTGTTGTGGAGATCTGCATCCGTTTGGGATTAAAGCTAAGACCGATATCGCTGATTGACCAGTCCTGAACCCAAAAAAACAGAAGACAGAAGTCAGAGGACAGAGGACAGAATGAAAAAAGATAGAATATGAAGCGTCCGACCAGCTCTCTGTTCTCTGAATTCTGACCTCTGTCTGCTGAAGCCTGGTTACAGGCCGGGGCTATTCATACCACCTTAAATAAGCATCCAGGTTTTCGCGCCCGGTTTTGAACTGTTTGATAGAAGATTGCGGGTCGGCATATCCCAGCGCGATACCCACAAAAACGTCCTTATGTGGCGGGATATCAGGAGCTTCGGCAATATCCTGCGCGTAAGCCCTGATCAGGCCGCCTAGCCGGTTGAGACAGAAAGGCTCGGGCACTTTGACG
>JASFIG010000465.1:0-3775 GCA_050122795.1 Desulfobacterales bacterium | reverse complement strand
ACCAACAAATATCGAATATAAAATTCCTGTTTTATCATATATTTAAACGAGGAAGGGGATAGCAGAAAAAAAGGAAGTGAACAAAAGTATCTGATTATTCATGTAAAAGCATACCTAATGTGAAAATAAATTCTTTACTACTTTGTGGTAAACATTGTTTGTGAAACAGTCAATTGGTCGGATACGGGAAATAACCTGAATTTTAGCGAAACAATAGCAGCCCCCCCGCGGCTTGCCGCGGAGATGAATGCGTTCCTTATCTTGGTCAATAAGTCGAATGAAAAAAATGGTTACTTAGAGTTTATGAAAAGCGCTAAAACGCCGATACATATTTTAGGCTTGTTTAAACGTCTCCGATCGATCCGATGACTCTTATTACCGGTGAACAATGTATCTAAACCATTACAATCTTGAAATCAAACCTTTTGAATTGAGCCCGGATCCCAAATTCATCTGGCTTGGCGAGAAGCACAAAGAGGCGCTTGCCATTCTTAAATACGGGATCCGGGAAGACAAGGGATTCATCTTGCTTACCGGTAACATCGGAACTGGAAAAACAACGCTAATCAGTTGTCTTTTTAACGAAAACGATATCGATTCAATTATAACGTCCATTCCGGATCCCGATCTCACGATTGAAGACTTTTTCAGGCTGCTGTCACATGAGTCCGGTATCGACATCGATTATAAAACCAGGGGGGAGTTCCTGCTCAAGTTCAAGTATTTTTTGGAACATACTTTTTCAGATCAAAAAAAGATACTGTTGATCATCGATGAAGCCCAGAGACTCGACCATCAGCTTCTAGAACAAATTCGGCTTTTATCCACCATTGAGATGCGGAATTTAAAACTATTCAGCATTATTTTGGTCGGTCAGAATGATCTCCATGAATGTGTGATGGGCGCTCAAAAAAAGGGTATGCCTCAAAAAATCGCCATCCACTGTCATATTGAGCCTCTGACGAAAGCCGAAACCCGGGAATATATCGATCACCGCCTGAAGGCTGCAGGGACGAAGAAAGAAATTTTCAGTCCTGAAGCAACTTCTGAAATTTTCTTGTTTTCAAAAGGCTGTCCCCGGTTGATCAATACCATTTGCGATCGCGCCTTGTTGACCGGTTATGCTTCAGGCAGAAACAAAATCGACCGTAAAATGGTTCAAAAATGTGCCGAGGAACTCGAGCTGCCCGGCGAGAAAGAATATGCCACGGAAACAGCCCGGGAAAAGCCCGAGACGGCAACGAGGAAGGAAAACACTCATGAAGCAGCTGAGGAAAGACCTGTCTCAGAGGTGAGGAAGGAAGATAGATGTGAAGTCGCTGAAGGTGAGGCTGCACCACTTACCTGGGGGCCCGGTGCTGAGCCCAAACCGCTCATAGTAAAGGCAAATGATCAGCGATTGCCTTCCCGGGATAAACAGATGCCTGCACCGCGCATGATTCTGGTTGCCGCGGCAATTTTGGTGCTAACGGCCATTGCGCTCTATTTCTGGTTGGGCGCATGATCTTAATGTTTAAGTCGAAAAATTTGAATGGAGCTATAAGCCATAGCAGTAGAGGAGAAATACCGGATGTCTCAAAAAGAAAAAAGCAATGATTCTGAAAATATCGAAAAGAGAAAAAGAGTCCGCTTGGATGAGCATCGCCCTATTTCGGTCGAGGATCTGAAAGACGGGATTATGCACAGAGCCATAATGCTGAATCAAAGTGAAACCGGTCTGTATTTTGAGTCGGACAGCCTCTTGCAGCCGGGGGCCAGAGTTTATCTTGCCACTGAGACCTCATCGGACGCTCCATTTGTTGGCGAGTTCGATTGCCGGCTGGCAGAAATCGTGTGGCGAAATAAATTAAAAAAATCTTTTTACAATTACGGCTATGGCGTTCAGTTCATTTCAACGGATAAACCGCAAGAAAATGAGCGCAAAGATCACAAAGAGGTGATTAACGCCAGAAAGCACCCCAGAAAACCGTATGTCCGGCCGGTTCTGTTTGCTGCCAATGATCAGATCTTAAAAGGTACGACTAAAAACCTGAGCCTGTCAGGCATATTTCTACAATCAAAAAGCGAGTTGGAAGTCGGGCAGAAAATAATTCTATCCCTGCCCACCCGGTCAAAAGAGAAATTAAAAATGAGCGCGGAAATCATCTGGTCCAATCACGAGGGGTACGGTGTTAAATTTGTAAAGAAGATTGAAAAGTGATGAATTTTTCTAAACCACACGATCAATCGGATTCGCCACAGACCCGTCTTCGCCTCACGGAGCTGCGCCGCGGCAGGCCCCACCTATATTCACACATACAAATCTTATTCCTCAATAAAGAAAATATCTTGAAGCGAATTTAAGTTTTCGGACGGTCATAGCCTGAATCTATAATATAATTGACAGGCGACAGGCGCGTCGATCGGCCGAAAGGTTTTTGCCTGTCCTGTTGAACAATGCTTCGAATTAGAATCGTATCTTATTAAAACCGTACACATTATCATTTGACCAAGTCAGCCAATTGAGACCAACCGAATTTGCGACAATTTTGCTATTCGGCAAATCCGATAGGGGTGCTCGGTTGAAAAATCCAACCCCAAGAATCCAGCACCGGGCTCAGCAGATTGGTGTATCCGATTTGAAAAAAAATTAATGGCTTGTCTTAATTTACTATTGACAAAGAAATGCGATGTCTGTATATAAAAATAGTTTTCGTTAATTGTAGATATCTACAAGTTAAGCTGAACGGAAGCTGATATCTAACTTGCCGATTTCAACTCTTCCCGTAGACACAAGCGCCTCTTTATCCCGCATTCGATTCATCCGCCTTAAACGAGAACTTTTTATCTTACAGAAAAAGAAGGGGGGTCAAAGATGAAAAAGTTTTCAGCCTTTCTCGTTTTGCCATTATTTGCTTTAGCATTCGCGCTGAACGCCCATTCAGCCTTAATTTCGGTAGCTGGGCCGAAGAGTTCAGCCGGCACCTCGCCTCTCCTCATTATGCCTCCGCCACACGTTCTGGATGATGATGTTACAACCTCGAGCATGCTAGGGTTCAACGAAAACAGGACCATAACGACTGTTTCCCATTTTATGGACGGCGGCGGCGCTATACCACCAGGCACTGCAGTCGACAGCCATATGATTTTTCTGAACTCAAGTGGTCGCGGATTATTAACACATCATAGTGTTGTCTGGACATTTAATGCGCCCATTATAGGCGTCATGTCCGATAAGGGAGGCTTGCTTGAGGATGACTCAACCTTCGAGCTTGGTAATCCGGCAACGATATATCCGGCAGCACCTTTTGGTTCTCGCGGATTGGAGATGTTAGGAGACCCCGCTAATCAAGATGGTTATGAGATAAGCAGCGATCGGCTTTCGATTACAGTTGGAATGAAAGTTACTCAGCCTGGTGACTGGATTCGTGTTATAACACATGTACCCATACCCGGCGCTGTCTGGCTCCTTGGCTCGGGGCTGGTCGGACTGGTCCTCTTGCGGCGCAGAATGAAAGCATAGGCAGATTCCTTAAAGTCATGAACAAAATTTGGGGCAGAGCCTTTTTAGTCTGTCAGGTAGGATCTTGGCCAATTCGTTAAATAGCCAATGAGTCGAACAGTCAAATAGTTTATGGATTCCTTTTTTACTATTTGACATAAACTGAGCGAACCAACAATCTTTTTGTTGAGTCTTTTTTGGGTTATTAATAACGTCTAATATAGATTGGTCCAAACGCTCTATTAATTGTTCTTCAAACGCTTGAAAAGTAGCCGAGTCAGAATGAGAGGCTTC
>JASFIG010000464.1:0-3785 GCA_050122795.1 Desulfobacterales bacterium | reverse complement strand
ACCTTATTGTCATCCCAGGGTTTGAGATCCACCCGCATCCGCAGCACCCGGGTGGAGGCGCTGGTCACCGGAATCATGTTGATGTTGGGGTCTTTGTTCAGGGCCTGGTAAACATCCACGCCGGCCACATCGCCCAGATCGACCATATCGACCTCGCCGGCCTTGATGGCGGCAATCTGGGGGGCCATCTCGGTGCCCATGTCAATGAATTCCATGCCGTCCATGTAGGGCAGGGGCTTGCCGTCGGCGCCCTTTTGCCAGTAGTCTTTGCGCGCCTTGAGCACGGCCCGCTCGCCCGGCAGATAGCTTTCGAGGGTGTACGGGCCGGTGCCGACCGGGTTTTTGATGAAATCGCCGTCAAAGGTTTTGGCGTTCAACACCAGAGCCGGATAGTGGAAGAGATGCTCGGGGACGGCGATTTCGGCTACCTTCAGATTGAGTCTGACCTTGTATTGATCGACCTTTTCGACACCTGATAGGTCCATATATTTTCCGACCAGGCCCAGCATGGAGGAACCCACGTCTTTGTTCATCCACTGCTGGAAGGTGAAGATCACGTCATCTGCGGTGAAGGTATCGCCGTTGTTCCACTTAACCCCCTGGCGCAGGTTCAGGGTCCAGGTCTTGAGATCATCACTGACCTCCCAGTTTTTGAGCAGATAGGGATGGGTGATGTTTTTGCCATCCGTAAAGGTGAGGTATTCTGCGACCTGACGACCCACCTGTGAGGGCGCCACCCATGAAAACTGGGCCGGGTGGGTGATCTTTTGAACCTGTCCGGCAATCTTGAGTACCCCGCCACGCACCGGCTCGGCCGCCACTGCTTTTTTAGGCCAGGTCAGACCGGCCATCTGTGTTGCGGCAACCGCCGACATGCCGAGCAAGGTAGCATATCTCAGAAAATCGCGGCGCGTGAGTTTCCCGTTGTCCATATCGACCTTAAGATCGTAAATGGCCGGATGGAGTTTTTCATTTTTGTCCATTTAGTCCTCCTTTCGTTGCTTCCTTAGGTTGACAGTTGATGTGCAATATATTTAAATCCATTTGATATTATTACAATAATCGCAATATCAACAGGATAGGAAAATAATGGATGCGTCAATTGCAAGTCTGGATTCGGGATTTGTGTCGCTTTTTAAGGATTATTGTGAATTATTATCTGCTTATCAGCTTTATAACAATTCCAAATAGTTGAGAAGCGTTTGACTCTGGTAAGAACTAAAATGCAAAAAATTCGCTAAAATCAGGGCAAATGCAATCGAACCGTCAGAATTTGACCTCTACGAACCGAATGAAACAAAAGAAAAAATAAATAAATAAATGAAATCCAATAAATAAATCGTTTCCACCATAAAGAATCAATTCAGCGCTGTCAAGGTCAAATTAGATTTTTTGGGCATCTCCTGAGGGCGCACTATTTAAATTATTTAACAATAAGGGTTCGCAAGACCTCAGGATTATTAAATCGGCGCCCCTGCGAAGGGTCTCTTAATAAAATATCAAAAATATATTGACAATATATTTATGATATTTAATAGTGCCGGACAAACCATAGGCCGAAGAAATATCATCATGCCCAAAAAAATGAATCGGACAAAAGCACTGCCGCTCAGTGAGATTGCCTATCAGAGAATTAAAGAATTCATTGTCACCTTAAAACTGGGGCCGGGGGATCAGGTCGATGAGGAGTGGATCGCTAAAGCGCTTACCATCGGCCGCACGCCCATCCGGGAAGCGCTTTTTCGCTTGAACGCTGAAAACCTGGTTGAGATGATTCACGGGCGCGGGTTTTTCGTGCAGGACATCACCTTGGGCAATCTCAAAGACCTGTTTGAAACCATGCTGATCATGGAGCGAGCGGCAGTGGCGCTGGCAGCCAGGCGAATTAATAAAGACCGGATTGAGGATCTGCAAGGCATCAACAGCGCCCTGCGCCAGGCCTGGCTCGAAAAGAACTTTTTGCAGGTGACCTTCTTGAACAGCCGGTTTCACCGCTTTATTTATCAAGCCGCAGACAATGCCATTTTATGTTCCTACCTGGACAATCTGCAAAATCAATCCCAGCGACTGGCCTATATGTGCTTCAGCAAAGACATGTCTTCATACGATATGCAGTCACATGCCGAGCTGTCTATCAAAGATCACCAGGCATTAATCGAACTGCTTGAGCAGGGCGATGACGTCGAAGCGGTAAAGATGATCACCGAACATGTTAAGCTTTTCCAACGCCGCGTTCACCATTTTATACTGCCTTCACTCGATATACTGGATGCGGAAATATCTTTACAAAAGGTTCAATCCTGATGACAATGAGCGGTCGCGAACTGCACAACCAGCCCTATGTGAAAGTGCTCAACACCGACCAGATTGAGCAAATCCATCTGGCCACGCTGGCGGTACTGGAGCGCACCGGCATCCAGGTGACACATGCCGGGGCTCTGGAATTGCTGGCGGGTGCCGGTGCCGGTGTAGACGGAAACCGGGTCCGTTTACCCGCCCGGATGGTCGAAGAAGCTATAAACGCAGCGCCATTTCACTTTGCATTGGGCCGGCGAGACGGTCAAACCGCATTCGTACTCGAGGAAAACCGCAGCTGGTATGGCGCCGCTCTGGATTGCATGGAATATTTGGACCCATTTACAGATGTCCGCCGCCTTTTTACCAGCGGGGATTTTCGTGTCACGGCCACGATTGCCAACGCTCTGCCCAATTATTCCTGGTCGATGATGCTGGGTTTCGCCGCTGATGCCCCCGTCGACGTCGCCAACCGGGTGGCCGCCCGCCAGGCCCTGACCTATTGTGAGAAACCGCTCTTTTTTTGTTGCGAGGAAATAAACAGCCTGCGTGCTATTTATGATATGGCTGCCTTGATTTCAGGCGGTGTGGAGCGCTTTCGGCAGGCGCCATCCATCGCCGCACTTTCCTCCGCCAGATCGCCGCTCTGTTATGATGATGATACGCTGGACAAAATTATTTTTTGTGCGCAAAAAGGAATTCCGCAAGTATTGTATCCCGGACTTCAAGCCGGTGCCACCTCCCCGGCATCCTTTGCCGGCACCATCGTGCAGGGGAGCGCAGAATCGCTCGGCGGCCTGGTCATTGCCCAGCTGGTCCGAACAGGCACACCGGTCGTCTATGGCGCGCTGACAACGATTATGGATATGGTCACCGCCATTTTCTCCTATGGTGCGCCTGAGATGAGCCTGATGACGGCCGCCATGTCCCAGATGGCGCAGCATTATCATCTGCCTTTCTTTGGTACGGCCGGATGCTCCGACGCTAAGTTTCCTGACGACCCCCAGGCCGTTGTCGAAGGAACTGTCTCCTGTTTGAACTCGGCGCTCAGCGGCGCCAATCTGGTTCACGATCATGGTTTTTTAGATCATTCTGCGCTGATCTCACCCCACTACCTGGTATTGATCGACGAAGTGCTCTCGATGGTGAATCAGTACATGCGCGGTATTCCGGTCAATGCTGAGACCCTGGCGCTTGACGTCATCGATCGGGTCGGGCCCGGCGGGCACTTCCTGGAGGAGGAGCATACCATGCGGCATTTTCGCAACGTGTGGTATTCCGATTTGTTTGATCGGTCCAATTACGATAAGTGGCGCCAACAGGGATCGGTTCGTTTTGCCGAGCGCCTGCGAGAAAAAACCCGCAAACTGATGGAACACCCTGCTGAGCCATTACCGGCAGAAATTAGCAAAGAAATGGACCGTATGGAAAAACAGTGGCACAAGGAATCCGGGCCCAAACACTAAAAACCAAACACCAAACACCAAACA
>JASFIG010000463.1:0-3789 GCA_050122795.1 Desulfobacterales bacterium | reverse complement strand
TCGGCATGCGCGTCAAAGGCCTTTTGTGTCTGGATGTTTTTACAAAACAGATCCGATATAACCCGATCCAGCAGGCGTTGCGAAAAGCGGGTGGGTCCCCCAAAATAATCGGCCGCTGCCTTGCACTGCGCGGGCAATTTTAGCCCTTTTTTCAGGATTTTCAAATCCTTTGCAAAACGAATTTTATACAGACCGGCGACTCCCTGGCGATGGGTGCGATGCGCCTTGTCCTGCTGCAAATACAATGTCAAGCGCACTGATTGAACCGGATCGTCACCGGCTTCCAGGGCCGGATAGGCCACCCATTTCGACCGGGCCTCCGGGGGGCTGCTGATGAACTCGGGCAAATCACCAAAATCCCAGCGGGTGATACCCTCTCTCTGCCATTTTTGGCGATAGGCTTCAAAGGCATCGGCTGGAATGCCTTCCTCTGTGGATTGCAGGAGAATGCCGGTGTCCCTGCTTGAACGCAGCACCCGCCCGTCGGGAGCGATCATTGAAATTCGCATTTTAAGATGATCCGGCAGGGATTCAACCGGCCAGGCGCTGGCAGGAATGTCAACACCAAAACGCTGCAATATAAATTCGCCCAGCGCCGAAAACAACGCCTGTCTGCTGCGGGGCAGCTCCCGGTGGACGATTTCAACGGTCTCGTTTACCGGAACCAGCTTTTTGCGGTAGGCTTTGGGAAGGCCTTTGATAAGGGTTTCAATTTTTTCTTTGATCAGCCCCGGCACCAGCCAGTCGAAGGTTTCCTTTGGCACGGAAGCGGCCAAGGAAACCGGCACCTGAATGGCCACACCGTCATCATCGTGTCCGGGTTGAAAGTGATAGCGATACGTCAAGCGCTGTCCTTTTATTTTCGTGCTCAACGGGTAGCGCGCCAGTTCGCCGGCATCCGGATCATAATTCATTAGATCCTGTTTTTTCAGCCGCAAAAAGCGATCACCGCCCCTTTTTTTGATCTGATCTTTCAGCATTTGCAGGCTGTAGACGCCCGGCAATTTTGCGGCGAAAAAATCAAAAAGGGCTTGTTCGCTGATCAGCAGATCACGCCGCCGCAGCCGGTCTTCGAGCCTTTTGACTTCATCGATCAGGCGCTGGTTGTGGGCCATAAAAGCCAATGGCTTTTTGAGATCCCCCTTTACGATCGCCGAGCGCACAAAGATTTTGGACGCTTCATCCGGGTTTATCGGCCCGTATGGCACCGGTCGTTGGGCAATCATCAAACCAAAAAGACTGACCTGCTCATCGGCGGTAACCGCGCTCTGGCTTTTTTGCCAGCGGGGATTCAAATAGGCCCGTCGGCACAGATCCGCGCCCAGCTCCTCGAGCCAATGACTTTCAATATGGGCCACCGTCCGGGCAAACAGCCGTGAGGTTTCAACCATTTCAGCGGCCACAACCCAGCGGCCGGCCCGGTCAAACAATCCCGATCCCGGGAAAACCATGACCTCCCGGTTCTGGGTGGCCCGGTAAATATTTTTCTCTTTTTTTTCGGCTATGTTGGACAGATAACCGCTGAGAATCGACTGGTGGATCGACTGATATAGGGGCTGTTCCCGGTCCAGATTCAGATTCTGCGCCTGGGCCTTATCAGCGCGCGGCCGTTTGCCGAGACCGAATTCTTCTAAAATGGTGCGAATCTGGGAATGAATGTCGCGCCATTCGCGCATGCGGTTGTAAGACAAAAAGTTCTGCCGGCAAAAGCGTTTGAGCGGGTTGCCGCTTTTGTGGGTCTGCCGGACGTGGTTGTACCGGTTCCAGATGTTGAGCAGGGTGGTAAAATCAGACGTGGGATCATCAAACTGTGCATGCGCCTGATCGGCTTCGTCCGTTTTCTCCAGGGGCCGTTCGCGTGGGTCCTGGATGCTCAGAGCCGCGGCAATGACCGCGATTTGATCGATGCACCCTCGGTCTTTAGCCTCGAGCAGCATGCGCGCAAGCCTGGGATCCAGTGGAATCCGGGCCATCATCCGCCCTTTCTCCGTCAGCTGTATTCTACGTGCTGATGGCTGATCGGTCGGCGGTATCTCTGCCGTATCACCTTGCGCCTTACGCCTTGCGCCTTGTGCCATGCGCCTTGCTGTAATGGCCCCCAGCTCGTACAGCAAATCGGTCCCGTCTCGAATACTCTTTGAATCCGGCCGGTCGATAAACGGAAAATCACCGATGTCGCCCAGCCGCAAGGCAATCATGCGCAAAATGACTTCGGCCAGATTGGCGCGTAAAATTTCCGGCCGCGTATACAGGGGGCGGCTGCGGTAGTCTTTTTCGGCAAACAGGCGCACGCAAATGCCGTTCTGGACCCGTCCGCAGCGCCCCTTGCGCTGGTCGGCACTGCTGCGGGAAATCGGCACCACCGGCAGAGAGGTCGTCCGTGTTCGCGGCGAATAACTGGAGATGCGGGCCAGACCGGAATCCACCACAAATTTGATTCCCGGGATGGTAATGGAGGTTTCGGCCACATTGGTGGCCACAATGATCTTGCGTTTCGGCGAACGGGCAAAGACGCGGGCCTGCTCGGCAGCCGTCAGCCGGGCATACAGAGGTAAGATCCACGTGTTTTTGAACTTTGACCCTTCGATCAGCTCACAGGTATCCCGGATATCCTGCTCGGTGGGCATAAACACCAGGATATCCCCCCGGCTGCTTCCGGTTACAAGCTGCCTGACCGCCTGTGCGGCCCGCTCAACATGGGTCACCTCATTTCTTTGGCCTTTTTTTGATTCCGGTTTCTCGTAGCGCACGTCCACCGGATACATTCGGCCCGAGACTTCAATGACCGGGGCACTCCCGAAGGCTTTGGAAAATTTTTCGGTATCAATGGTGGCCGAGGTGATGATCAGCTTAAGGTCGTCGCGGCGAGCGAGCAGTGTTTGCAAGATGCCCAGGATAAAATCAATATTCAGGCTGCGCTCATGGGCTTCATCGACAATTATTGTGTCGTAAGCATTGAGGTAGCGATCCGTCTGCGTTTCGGCCAGCAGAATGCCGTCGGTCATGATTTTGACATAGGCCTTTTTCGAGGTGCGATCCTGGAACCGAATTTTGTAGCCGACGGCATCACCCAGATCCTGGCCGAATTCTTCGGCAATCCGGCGGGCGACGGTCATGGCGGCAATTCGGCGCGGCTGGGTATGCCCGATGATGCCGGCGATACCTTGCCCGGCGGCCAGGCAGTATTTGGGCAATTGAGTGGTTTTGCCGGAGCCGGTTTCACCGGATACGATGATGACCGGATGTTTTCTAATGGCCTGAATGATATCCGTCTTTTTGGCCGTTATCGGCAAGGAATCGATATCGCTGAATGTCGGCACATTCTTTAGACGCTGATTCCGTTTGCGGCTGGATTTCTGCAGGCGCTGCTCGAGACGGACAAGCCGGGTATGCAGCTTTTCATCCGGCGGCGTTTTCGTCTTTTTGCCGCGCAGGCGTCCCAGCTCCCGCAGGGCAAACCGGCGGTCGGTGATCATCACCTCCGGCAGAAGCGACTTGATGTGCTTTATTTTTTGATTGAATTGCTTCAATTCTGCTGCCAATGGAATTCGGATTTAAAATGATTCTGTATGCCGAATTAGATATCAATTTTTGGCAATATAAAACCCCGACCGGAATCATCAGAGCTGATTTAATTGTTGGGCGTTAATTTATTTTTTATCGGGTGAGGATAAGAAATTGGTTATCCATTTGGCCCAAATCGCGTGATCAACGGTCTTTTCAAGACTGTCGAGCGCCTTTTTGACCGATTCCGGCCCAATCTGTTCAATTCTAAAGTTGTAAAGCGCA
>JASFIG010000462.1:0-3792 GCA_050122795.1 Desulfobacterales bacterium | reverse complement strand
TGTCTTTGTGGCCATTTTTCCGGTTTGTGCGCGTTAGCCTATGAAAGTAAAAAATGAAATTGATCCGACGACATTCAAAATAGCTGTCGTGGGTGCCGGCAGCTGGGGCACGGCCATTGCTGATCTGCTGGCGTGTAAGGGTTTTAAGATCAGCCTGTGGGTGTTTGAAAAAGACGTCAGGGAGCAGATTGAGCAATTTCAGGAAAATAAGCTTTTTTTACCGGGCCATACGCTTTCAACCAATATCTCGCCTTCCAATGATTTGGCCGCCGTTGTTGCAAACAAAAATTTAATCGTTACCGTCGTGCCGTCGCATTTAATGCGGGCGATGACAAACAAAATGAGTGGAGATCTTTCCCAGGGGGCTGTTATCGTTTCGGCCTCGAAAGGGATTGAACAAAAGACGCATCTGACCATGTCGGGCGTGATCAAAGAAAATCTTCCCGAAGTTACCGAAGACCGCCTGGCGGTCATGTCCGGCCCCAGCTTTGCCAAAGAAGTCGTCCAGAAAATGCCCACTTCCGTCACCGTGGCCTGCAAGAATTCGGATACCGCTGCCATGGTGCAGCACGCATTTTCAACCGAGTATTTCCGGGCCTACACCAGCGATGACGTTACGGGTGTCGAATTGGGTGGAGCCGTCAAAAACGTGATTGCAATTGCGGCCGGCATTCTGGATGGTCTTGGACTGGGGTTGAACACACGCGCGGCGCTGATTACCCGGGGAATGACGGAGGTCAGACGCCTTGGTCTTCATCTGGGCGCCAATCCGAGAACCTTTACCGGCCTCGCCGGTTTTGGAGATCTGGTCCTGACGTGTACGGGCAATTTGAGCCGGAACTACACGGTAGGGACCAAACTGGGGCGCGGCCAAAAACTTCAGGAAATTTTGGGCGCAATGCGCATGGTGGCCGAAGGTGTTAAAACTGCCAAATCGGTTTATAACTTTTCACGTAAACTCAACGTCGAAATGCCGATTTGCCATGAGATCTATCGTATTCTTTATGAAGATCTGGCACCCGAGAAAGCGGTTCATCGATTGATGACGCGGGCGCTGAAGCAGGAGCTGGATGAGGATTAGGGCAGGTGGCGCGTTGCTGAATTTAAAATAGCCACGGACCCACACGGACAAACACAGACAAGTTAAAACAAATCAAAAAAATAGCTCGGAGTCGAAAGTATCCTTATGCCCAAAACTGGAGCCAAAAGCGAACACAAAGGTGCAGGCCACCGGCAAAGGCTGCGCGAGCGCTTTCTGGCAAATGGCCTGGAGGGATTTCATGATTATGAAGTCATTGAGCTTTTACTCACCCTGGCCACGCCGCGAAAGGATTGCAAGGCTGCAGCCAAAGCCGTTTTGAAGCGCTTTAAAACCTTTCAAGGTGTGCTCGAAGCGTCAGCGCACGAGCTCTGCAAAATTAAAGGTATCGGACCTAAAAACCTATTCGGCATCAAATTGATAAAATCAGTCGCCGATCGATATCTTGAAAAAAAAATCATCCACAAAGATGCCATCAATGATTCCAGAGCCCTTTTCGATTATCTGCATCATCACATCGGAGACAAACGCCGGGAATTCTTCAAGGTCATTTTTCTGAATTCAAAAAACAAGGTGATCGCCGCAGATACCATTTCGGAAGGGACATTAACCGCCAGCAGCGTGTATCCGCGCGAGGTCATCCAGGCGGCCCTGAGCCACGATGCCGCAGCGCTTATATTTGCGCACAATCACCCCTCGGGCGATCCGGAGCCCTCATCAGAAGATGTAGCCGTTACGCGCCAGCTTGTATTTGCCGGTAAGGTTATGGGCCTGGTCGTTCACGAGCACATTATTATTGGTGATAATCAGTATTACAGTTTTGCGGATCAGGGCCATATTGAAAGCATGAACCGGGAGTTTGAAAAGTTGACGCGGCAGGCAACGAAGGCTTAACGGTATAGATAATTGAACAACTTCTGAATTAACCACAAAGGCACAAAGATCACAAAGGTAGAAAAGAATAATTTAATATCGACCTGTATTACCCGGATAAAAATGCGGATGCGTTAAATTAACCTGAGCAGTATAGAAGCGATGACAAAGAGAAAAGAAGAACACCCGTATTGTTTTGGCAAACTTGATAATGTCTTTCCGCTGGGAGAAGACGGCCTCAGACACTCACCTGAAAGCTGCATGGTCTGTTTTTGTAAAACGGAATGCTTGAGGGCCGCCGTAACAGGTGATGAAGGCATTCAGGTGAAAAAAGAGCAGATAAAACGCGCCCACAGCTCGGGCACCATCAGCTTTGTTGAACGCTGGGCCCGAAAAAAAGCGCTGGAGAAGAAGAAAAAGAAACAGCGCTAGTGCCGTGTCCCCAGTATCATCTACAAGACCCGGTGGGTTTCAGTTCATACTTTTAGTTCCAAAAATTTAGTCGATTATAGCGGTTGTCAGAAATATGTTCCGATAATCCGTCATTGCGAGGAGCTTTGCGACGACGCAATTTGATCCGCCTTAGCGGATCATGATGCTTTGCATTAGATTGCTTCGCTTTGCTCGCAATGACATTTGAAGGATTCGCTAAGTCAATCGGAACATAATTTTGACAATTCGTATAAATCCCAAATGACAAAACCCAAATTTCGACTCGGCCTGAGCTCGTCGCAGGCCAAATAAATTTCAAAATTCAATGCATCAAATTCAAAACATGTTTGAATCATTGTTATTTCGAATTTGAATATGGTTTGTATTTTGTCATTTGGTAGTTGGAATTTTATCAATAAAATTATGCCCCCGATGACGATCTCCAAAAAAATAAAAATCTCGATCCTGGTGGCGCTTGTCATTTTGGGTTTTGTGGTATTTTGGTTCCGCCTTCCAATATGGGAAAAGTTGGTCGATGGGTATCGGTTGCTTGCCGATCGTGAACAAATCCGAAATCTTATTGCCTCGTATGGAACCAGCGCGCCGCCGGTGTTCATGTTGATTCAGATCCTGCAGGTGATCTTCGCCCCGGTGCCCGGTGAAGCAACGGGCTTCATTGGCGGTTTCCTGTTCGGAACGATACCGGGATTTATATATTCCAGTATCGGCCTGACCATCGGTTCGTGGTTAAACTTTATGATCGGACGTTTGCTGGGCCGGCGCTTCGTCAGAAAACTGATTCCAACGCCTCAGCTGACAAAAATCGATGCAATGCTGAAGCGTCAAGGCATCATCGTCGTCTTTATCCTGTTCCTAATACCGGGCTTTCCCAAAGATTATTTATGCCTGGCCCTTGGAATGACAACCCTGCCGATCAAACTCTTCATCTTAATGGCCGCGGTCGGCAGGATGCCGGGCACATTCGCGTTAAGTTTGCAAGGCGCATTCCTGTACGAAAAAAATTATGCCCTGCTCGCTGTGGTGATGGGCGTCTGCCTAATTTTAGCATTCCTCTGTTATTTTTATCGCGAAAGAATTTATATGTGGGCTGAGAAGCTGGAAAATAAATAGAACCCACTTTAAAAATGCATCTTATGCCCGATGGCTGTGTTGAAAATCGATTCAAAATACTCGAATACTAGCGTGTATGCTCCGCTTTTGAATCGGCCTGCGACGAGCCGTTCGGCCCTGAGCTCACGGCCGAAGGGCTCAGCCGAGTCGTTTTCGTCTTGCCCCCGGGCATAATCTACTTTTTTCAAGATAGGTTCAATCTTACTAGTACATCGTGGAACCAACTGCAGAAAGTCTAGCTGAAATTTTCATCCTTTAAACCTGTAATAAATCGTGATAGAATATATAAGAACTCATTGATTTTCAGACACTTAAGG
>JASFIG010000461.1:0-3796 GCA_050122795.1 Desulfobacterales bacterium | reverse complement strand
CGCCAGCATTTTAAAGGAATTTTTAAAGAGCAGTTTAATACGTGGTTGGCATTTGTCTTGATGCGAAAATACGTTGCGGGTCCCATTGAGGTCAGCGAGAATAAGCCGCGATTATATTATAGTCTCGCCATCACCTTCGGGACAAGCCTATATATCATTTTGGAGTTTTCAGGAATCAGCTTTTTTTAATTAAAAAGGAGGTAAATCATGGGAAATTGGAGAGCCTATATTCCCATCGCCATTTCTTTGGCCATCGCCGTTGCAGGCAGTATATTTTTGTTTCATTGGATCGAGCGGCAGAGGGGGCCCAAAGAAATCGTTAAAGTGGAGAAGACAGAGGCTTCACCTATTGCCGTAGCAGCGGCGAATTTGCCCTGGGGAACAAAACTCACGCCGGAAATGATCAAAATGGCGCCTTTCCTCAAAGAGAGCCTCCCGCCTGGATACTTCGCTAGCGCTGATGATTTGAAAGGTCGGATCACCGTAACACCGTTTAAATTAAATGAACCCATCACCGAACACAAATTGGCCCCCGCGGATGTGACGACCGGTGGTGTTTCGGCCATTTTGAAGCCGGGAACGCGCGCTATTGCGGTCAAAGGCGATAAGATCATCGGAATTTCAGGCTTTGTCAATCCAGGCAACCGGGTTGACGTCATCGTCACCGTAGCCGATCCTGACAGCAAAAAAGTTAAGGCCAAGATTATGCTCGAAAATCTGCTGATATTGGCAACCGGCACTCAGGTTCAGAGGAACGAAAAAGGTGAGCCAATGCCGGTTGATGTGTATACCTTGGAAGTCACCCCCCAAGATGCAGAAAAACTGGCACTTGCCGCCACCAATGGGAGACTTCAATTTGCTTTAAGAAATGTAACGGATTCGGAGAGTGTCTCAACCAAAGGGGTCACCATTCCTGAAATCCTTGCCGCATCGCGTTGGTCTGAATTCCGGAGCCCTGCTCCATTGAGTCAGGCCGGACCTAAAAAGATATCAAACACTAAGCCAAAGCGCACAAACAAGAAAAGATGGGCGCCCAGAAGATCGATAACAGTTGAAATTATAAAAGGTATTGAACTCACCAAAAAGAAATTTAGACTTTAATGGTTTGGTTTAAAATGGGGTGAAATTTATGTTTCCAATTATCAAAAGCGGAAAAATCTTGTCTGTTGTTATCGTCCTTGTTACAGCGATTTGTATTTTTCCGGCATTTTGCATGGCGAAAGATATCCTGACAGTTGAAACCATTGAGAATGAGAAACTTGCAATGGTATCCGGAAAATCAATGATTCTTCGGAGTGCTTTGCCGGTCAAAAGGGTTTCGATCGCAGATCCGGAAATTGCTGATTTTATTCTTCTATCTCCTCAAGAAATTTATTTAACGGGGAAAGGGGCGGGAACCACCAGCCTGACTATTTGGCAAGACAAGAAGGTCACGGCAATTTTTGATATTGAGGTGGCATACGATCTCTCTCAGCTAAAGCAGCATCTACATGCAATTTTGCCTGAAGAGAAAGACATTCGTGTGATTGCCACCAATGATTCCATCACGCTTTCTGGAAAAATATCCAGTGCGGCCAATTTATCTCAAGCCCTCGCTTTAGTAAACGCCTATGCGCCAGAGGGAAAAATAAATAATCTGGTGCAGGTCGGAGGTGTTCATCAGGTCATGCTGGAGGTTCGCGTGGCCGAAATGAGTCGAAGTTTGACGAGACGGCTGGGGATTAACTTTGCTGCCCAAAAAGGGAATGAATTTGCAGTCAGTCTGATCGGAGGCGTGGCGCAATTGGAAAGCCTGGCGGCAGGTCCGAGCATTTTCCCGTCTTCTGCGGTTAATGCCCTTTTCCGCTTCAACACCGGAAGTGTGACATGGACGGCGGTTGTCGATGCCTTAAAGGAGGATGGTCTGGTTAAAATTCTGGCCGAACCGACGTTGATCACGTTAAGCGGACAGTCTGCAGACTTTTTGGCCGGTGGAGAATTTCCAGTACCGGTGCCCCAGGGCCTTGGAACTGTGGCTATAGAATACAAACCCTTTGGTGTCGGCCTTCTCTTTACACCAACGGTGCTGAGTAAAGACAAAATTAGTATTCAGGTGACGCCCGAAGTTTCAGAGCTTGATTTTACCACCGCCGTTCTAATAGAGGGCTTTGCGGTTCCGGGACTCACCACCCGTCGAGCTTCCACGACAGTTGAGCTTGCAGATGGTAAAAGTTTTGCTATTGCAGGGCTTCTTAAGGAGACTGTACGGGATATTGTGTCAAAATTTCCTGTTTTAGGAGATATTCCTATTTTAGGCGCCTTATTTCGAAGCCGCTCCTTTCAAAAAAACGAAACGGAGCTCGTTATTATCGTCACCCCCCATCTTGTAAAACCGATCGATTTGGCCCAACAGACCCTGCCCACCGATTTTTATGTCGAGCCGAACGATTTTGAATTATATCTGGAAGGTCGAATGGAAGGAAGGCCAAGAGGCCAGACTACATTAAGTGGTGGGGTTTTGGATGGCGATTTCGGGCACACTATACCCGACGAATAAAATCAATATGAAAGTGAAACTTGTCTTCCTACGGACAAAGCAGAGAAGCTTTGATCAAGGCACACATTACAGGAGAGATAAATCATGATTAAATACATAACTGTTGGATTCATTGCTTTGCTGACAGTCATAACTGGTTGCAGTGGAACCTCTCCGGACTACCAGGGAACCTTGCTGGATAGAAACTGGGGAAGATCATACGAAGCGGCAAAGTTCAGCCAGATAATGAATCCCGATGTCGGCAAAAACCGGGAGCCGGTTTTGGGGCTCGATGGGCAGCCGGCCGAATATGGTATCGATAACTACAAGAATTCGTTCCGAGAGAAGAAAACACAAGAAATCACCAACATCATCAAACTGAGGTAAAATCTGCGCTCAGTTCCAGGTACAACTGTGAAAACGCTAAAAGGAACATTAAAACAAGGCGGTGCAGCAGCTGTCGAATTTGCCGCCATTTTGCCTTTGCTGGTGGTTCTCGTTTTGGGAATGATTGAGTTCGGTGTCATGTTTTACGACAAAGCAGTTTTAACCAATGCAAGCCGGGAGGCAGCGCGCGCTGGAATCACGGGACTCACAGCTCTGGAAATGGAACAACTGGCAAAAGATTATTGTAACATCAATCTTATTAACCTTGGTGGTAATAATGATTTCGACCCGAGTACGGATCCAAACGATGATATAAGTATATCCTTAGATGGAAGTAATGATCTTAGAGTCAAGCTGGAATACAACTATGATTTACTCTTTGGCTCGATATTTGGATTTCCCACCACCCAAATAGAGGCCGAGACCGTTATGCGAATGGAATAAACCGTATCAAAATAATGAAAACATCGATTTATGTTCCGATTCAATTGCGGAAACAAGCAGAAAAAAAGAATGAAAAAAAACCCTTTATTGAGGCACCAGACCGGTGCGACGGCAGTTGAATTTGCAGTTGTCCTGCCCTTACTTTTGGTGCTGATATTTGCTGTTATCGAATTCGGCCTATTTTTATTCAACCGGCAGGTGATGAACAATGCCGTCAGAGAAGCTACACGTGCCGGGGTCGTTGTTCGAATACCGAGATTGTCCGACGCGGAAATTGAGACCATCGCCAGAAATTTTTGTGATCAGTATTTGGTTACCTTTGGCTCCCGCTCCCTTAATATTCCTCAACCCTTGCTGAGAGAGGATCTGAACGGTAATCCGTTAGGGGTGGATGCGAATGGAAATCCTATTTTAGGGCGCTTCGGTGATGTCCTTACCGTAAGGGCGTCC
>JASFIG010000460.1:0-3796 GCA_050122795.1 Desulfobacterales bacterium | reverse complement strand
GCCGGTAGTCGCTTTTTCGATCGGGGTATCGAAATGCAACGGTCGGGAGGATTCGTTTAGTGAATAATAAACGGTTCCTTGCTGAACCATTAACTCGTTACGATTGGCCGTCTGGTTTACGGAAAATGCGGTCTTGGGTTCTACCTGCATATCAACGTCGTCCAGTTGGATCAGACACCCAGCCTCGCATTCTAATAATAAACCTTCTGGAAGCAGGGCTTCCTGATTGAATTCACCTATTACATTGCCGCCTTTAATGATGGAAACCTTGCCCGTAGGAACGATTCTCGCCGCAAACCCTGCAGTCGCAAAAGCAAAGAATATAAAAAAAACAATAATTTTCAGCATTAAAGTCTTTTTTCCTTGGCCCGGCATGGTCAACCTCCTTCGTGTACAGGAAAAATACTCAAAAAAACCCGTTTGCAGGCATGAATGCAGATTTAAGATAAAGTGCTTTCCTTTGCGGAAATCATAAGTTTTTGCCATTTGCCACCGTTTGCTTCAAAAATGATGGCTTTGATTTGATGCCAAATGCAAAAATGTCGTTTCAAACTAAACGGAGGAGACTCTAAAGTTAGAGAAATACCGGTAATTCGAAAGTCACAAGAAACGTATGAGCGAAACCCGCTTGAACATCAATATTGAAATTGAATAAAAGGAAAAAGAATAAATGTCAATTAAAAATGGTCAATAACTGCAGCAATTTATAACTATATATAGTTTTCTTTCTAACTATAAATGAAGAAAATCATTAAATTGGCTGCGACTAAAGGGGGATAAACTGCGGGGAAACTATAAATTTTGTAAGCTTTGATATATTGAGAGATGTCCAAATATCAATTTCCCTAAAATCATTACGGATATGAAACGCATATAGGAAATGCCGTATGTTCGCGGATGTCTGGTATCTACTCCCACCATTTAAAGAAATGATGCACCGGCCCGTGGCCGTGGCCGATCGTATAGGCGGCGCCGGCCGCGATTGCCTGGTTCATATAGGCCTTGGCTTTTTGGACGGCCGGTTCGATATCGTGGCCCTGGGCCAGATAAGCGGCAATCGCTGACGAAAGGGTGCAGCCGGTGCCATGGTTGTTGCGGGTTTGAATGCGTTCTGCGGTCAACCACACCGGGCGGTTCTCGCGCGCCAGGTAAAGCAGGTCGCTGCTTTGATTGTCATCCCCGTGCCCGCCTTTAATCAAGATGCTGCGGCTGCCGTGCGCGGCTAGTTCGCCAGCGGCGCTTTCAACATCTTGCCGATCTTGGAGGGTTTGTCCGGTCAGGACCATGGCCTCCGGCAGATTGGGGGTCACGACCTCGGCCAGCGGCATCAAATAGGTTTTGATGGCTTCAACGGCGTCATCCTGCAACAGTTTATCTCCGCTCTGGGCCACCATAACCGGATCGAGCACGATTTTGGAGGCGCCGTGTCTTTTGAGGGCTGCAGCTATCGCTGCGATGAGCTCGGCCGAATATAGCATTCCGATTTTAACGGCATCGGCCCCGATATCGCTCAGGACTGCATCGATTTGTTCGACGGCAAATGCCGGGGGGACGGCGTGGATGCCGTTAACGCCGCAGGTATTCTGAGCGGTCAAGGCCGTAATGACGGACATACCGTAACAGCCAATTGCTGAAAACGTTTTTAGATCGGCCTGAATGCCGGCGCCGCCGCCGCTGTCAGAGCCGGCGATGGTCAGCACTTTACGATATTGTTTGGCGGTTTTCTGATTTGGGGCAGCTTCATTCATTTTCTTTGGCCTTAAAATGATCCCAGCCTGTCGGGGTTATGGGTTTGGTTGTATCATCCGGATCGATGAGAGTAAGCTGTTTGTCCGCGGTGATTTCACCGATGGCAAACAACGGACGCTTAAATTTGCTTTCAAAGTTATGCCTAATATCTTCGGCACGGTCCGGTGCTACCGTGCACAGCAGGGTATAATCTTCGCCACCGGAAAGGGCGTAATCGACCGGGTCAAAATCAAAACGCGCACAAAAATCTTTCAGGTTCGATGAAATGGGTATTTTATCGGCATACAGGCAGGCGCCGACCCGGCTTTCTTCAGCAATGTGGCCCAGATCGGAGCTCAAACCGTCACTGGTATCGATGGCCGCGTGAACCCCCGGTTGGCGGGCAAGAAAGCGGCCTTCCCGCAGATGGGGTTGCGGCAGGTTGTGGGCTTTAAGCAGTGATTTGAGCCCTTGTGTGTCGGCGGCAATTTGGTTGAGGATCAGATGCAGACCGGCCTTGCTATCGCCCAGAAATCCGGTTGAACATATGATATCCGACGGCCGGGCGGCATCGCGGCACAGAATTTCTGCCTCCGGCACTACGCCCTGTATGACGATGTTAATGATCAAGTCTATCTTCGAGCGGGTGGTATCCCCGCCGAGTACATTGACGTCGAATCCGGCGGCCAGATCCTTAATGCCATTGTAGATGTCATCCAGGTAATCTAAATGACAATCATCGGGAATGGCAATACTGATAAATGCTTCCCGGGCGGTGCCGCCCATGGCGGCGATATCGCTCAGGTTGACGGCCAGGGCCTTATAGCCCAGATCAAATCCGGATATGGCCTCGCGCAGGAAATGAATGCGCTCGACCAGCAAATCCGTTGTGATCAGTGCCAGCTGGTCGGGATCGCATCTGAAAGCGGCGGCATCGTCACCGATGGCTTTGACAATCGTATTCGGCCGAATCAAGCAGCCGCGGCTGATCTTTTTGATAAATCCAAATTCACCGATTTTTTTCAGGCTCATGTCTGTCGGGCCTCGTTTATCACCTGCTTTAATTCGCGGGCTACGGTCTCCGGATCATCGGCAGCCATAATCGCCGAAACCACCGCAACACCATCAGCGCCGTTGCGAATGACCGCAGCCGCGTTGCCCTGATTTAAACCACCGATGCCCACCAGCGGCAGTTTTACGGCCTTGCGAATTTCCCGCAGCCCTTCCAGCCCCAGGGCAGGCGCCGTATCGGTTTTGGTAGGCGTGGCATAAATGGGGCTAACGCCCAGGTAATCGGCGCCACCTTTTTCAGCTACAATGGCATCTTCCAGGCATTCAGCTGAAATGCCGATGAGCATCGTATCGCCCGCAATACCCTTGGCTGTATCCAGCGGCATATCCGTTTGGCCAAGATGGACACCATCGGCGTCGACCGCCTGAGCGACATCGAGCCGGTCGTTGATAATCAACGGGACATGGCGTGTTTTAAGAAACGCTTTAATGATCAGGGCCTGCTCGATAAACTCCAGGGTCGAACACTCCTTTTCGCGCAGTTGTACGACGGTGGCGCCGCCGTTAACGGCAGCGGTGACGATTTCAAGGATTGAGCGACCGCGGGCCAAACCCCGGTCGGTCACCAGGTACAGCGAATAGTCTATGTTAGCAGTTTTCATAAGCCCTGCCTCCATTTAGTGCTGCTGGCAGCTTGCTCCTAGTCCCTGGCTGAATACTGTTAATTGTTGAGGTTTTGCTGTAGGCCGGTCATATACAGACATATATCAACCTATAATACGCTACTGCCGAGGCGCGATAACTAGCAAAAAGCTCTTCTGATCCTGAAGCCCGCGCCAAGGGGCCAGAAACCAGAAGCGAGTAGCCAGCCGCATGCAGCGGGTAGCAAGCTGCCAGTAGCCAGAAGCCAGTGGCCGGCTGCGTTAACCAACGGCCTCAATTTGGGAGCCATTTTGCAGGTCCTGGGGTGTAATCGTATACAGGGCATCGATCATCTGGATCATAAAGCTTCCCGGGGCGTCTGCATGACGGCCGGCAACCTCGCCGGCCAGGCCGA
>JASFIG010000459.1:0-3881 GCA_050122795.1 Desulfobacterales bacterium | reverse complement strand
TGGGTCTGTGGCTGATTCAATAGTTCTTTCTTTCGCGCTCCATATCCCTTTTCTCATCACGGCGCTTGATGGCTTCGCGCTTGTCATACTGGCGTTTTCCTTTGGCCAGGGCCAACAGGATTTTAACTTTGCCGCCCTTAAAATACAGCCTTAAGGGAATCAGGGTATGGCCTTTTTCATTGACTTTGCCGTACAGCCGCTTGATTTCGTATTTGTGCAAGAGCAGTTTTCGCGGCCTCAAGGGATCATGGTTGTCGTAATAGGCAAAAGGGTAGGGTGCGATGTGCAGCTGGTAGACAAATACTTCACCGTTTTTGATGCGGGCATAGGAATCTTTGAGATTTGCCCGGCCCATTCGCAAAGATTTGACCTCGGTGCCTCTGAGCTCCAGGCCGGCTTCGTATTCATCGACGATGAAATAGTTGCGGCGGGCCTTGCGGTTCTCGGCAATGATTTTGATGTGTTCTTTTTGCAATGTTGGCTTCTAATTTGATTTCTTTTAACCGCAGACTCACACAGACACCTGCAGACCTTTTGTTCGGGCGACCCGCCCGAACAAAAACGACCATCGCTGCGCGATATTCCTGTTTTTTGTCAGTGTTCGCTCAGCCCAAAATTTCTGTTATGAGGCATAATTTAGGAGCAACCGGGGACGAGGCCGAGTAGGAGAATAAATTTGATAACGCGCATTAAATTTCGTCCTCGGAAACTCAAACCACCCAATAACCGGAACGCGCAACCCGCACCGCGCAACTCGCAACAGTTGAACCCGGCCTGTCCTCTGATTTGTCCAGAGAAGCTGGAAACCTTTGAACCCAGAACCCGGAACCCTGGAACCCGGCTACTCCGAATACACCTGCTCTGAAAGGATGCTGCCGTAGGCGGCTTTTATGAGCTCGAAGACGCTTTTGGCAGTGGTCTGCGTGAGTACCTCCTTTAAAATAGACCGGGTATCGGCGACATTCAAGACACGGATGACACGTTTGATATTCGGGATGGTTTGCGGATTCATGCTGAGCTCATCCATCCCAAGGCCCAGTAAGAGGGGGATGTGATGGGGCGTGCCGGCCATTTCACCGCACATAAAGACCTTAATATCCTTTTCCCGGGCCACATCAGCGACATGTTTGAGCATCCGAATAATAGCCGGGTCAAGGGGCTGAAAAAGGTGAGCCACCTGCTCGTTGCCGCGGTCGATTGCCAGAGAGTACTGAATCAGATCATTTGTCCCGATGCTGAAAAAATCGACCTTTTCTGCCAGCACGTCCGCCATGATCACGGCCGATGGCACTTCGATCATGGCGCCGATTTCAATATCGCGTTTATAGGGCAGGCCCTCTTTTTCCAGCGATTCGGCTGCTTTGTCCAGCATCCGGCTGGCTTCACAGATCTCAAAATAAGTGGAGATCATCGGAAACAAAATTCGCACGTTTCCAAAAGCCGCCGCTCTGAGGATAGCGCGCAATTGATCCATAAATACCTGCGGTTTCTTCAGACAATAGCGGATGGCGCGCAAGCCCAGGGCCGGATTGGCTTCCTCTGCAAGGACTTGATTGTTAACAGCCTTGTCACCATTAATGTCAAGCGTTCGTATAGTGACCGGTTTCGGGTTCATGACCTCAACGACATCTTTGTACTTATCAAAAAGCTCATCTTCGCCGGGAAAATCATTGCGGTTGAAATATTGAAATTCGGTGCGGTACAGACCGATACCGTCGCCGCCGTAATTGATCAAAGCGAAGACTTCCTCGGGCAGCTCGATGTTGCCCAGCACCGGCAAACGGATACCATCGGTTGACTCTGCGGGCGCCTTACTTTCACGCGTAATAACCGCCTTGTATTCTTCATAATTGATTTTTCGTTCTTCATACTGCACCAGCGTGTCTTCGGTCGGGTGCAGGATGACGATGCCGGCGTTACCATCCACGATAATGAGATCATCATTACGAATGGTTGAACTTGCCTCTTTAAGCCCGACAACCGCAGGTATTTCCAAACTGCGTGCAATAATCCCCGTATGCGATGCCTTGCCGCCCCGATCGGTTATAAATCCCTTAACGCGCTCGAGGTTGATCTGGCTGGTTTCAGCCGGTGTCAGGTCATGGGCCACAAGGATAACGCGTTTTTCGATGGCGGCGATATTGACTTTCTTGGCGCCCATCAGGTTGCGCATGATGTTATCTGCGACTTGAACGACATCGGCAGACCTTTCCTTTAGATAGGGGTCGGTCATTGTCTCGAAAATGTCCTTCAGGTTCGATACGATTGTTTTGAGCGCCCATTCGGCATTGATGTTTTCCTGTTTAATGATTTCAAGGCAGCGGCCATAGAGCATCTTGTCCTTTAGCAGGGCCAAATGAGTTTCAAGGATATGGGCGTGCTGCAATTCCTCAGGGCTTTTTTTAAGAATTTCGAGCAGCTCATCCCTTGATTTTTTGACAGCCGACTCGAATCGTTTAACCTCGTTTGGCAGGTCTTTGTCCCGAATCTGATACTTTTCAACAACTTCCACACCTTCCCTGTCCACCCGGTAGGCTTTTCCGATGCAGATCCCCGGTGAGGCGTTGATTCCTTTTAGAATGAATTCTTTCTTATCTTTGTCCATGGGTGCGCTTATTCCCCGAATCCGCTTTCAATCAATTTGGTAATATCTTCCAATATTTGACGATCCGCTTTGTCTTCCACACAAACGGTTATTCGCGTGCCTTTCTCACAGGCCAGCGTCAAAATATCCACGATGCTGGATGCATCGGCTTTGTTGTCTCCTTTTGCGATCCAGACCGAACCGGTTGCCGGCTGGGCAAGTTTGGCTATTTTGGCAGCCGAACGTGCATGCAATCCGAGTTCATTGATGATGGTGGCTTCCCGGGAAAGGGCCGAATCTGAATTCAACATAAAGCTAAAAGCCAGATGCTTCGCACCTAAATGAAACGGTGGAATGCGGGAAAATTAAAAATATGGGTTTTGGAATACCTTGATATCAGGTGATTGGCAAAAAGCAGTTTGATGATAAATAATAAATAGGGTGTAATCCTAATAGCCCATTATTCCATAATTCCGCCATTCCATTATTCCATGATTGTTGCTGAAAATGAGGCCAAAAAAATACACTGTATTTTCATTCAGTTGTAGAATCCACAACCTTTTCTATCAGAATATTAATATATGTCAATTTGAAAACATTGACAAGACAGGAATTGGCTGTTAAGGTTTTGCTGGTATTGGCCACAACCAATTGAAATTAATATAAAATAATAAAACATTATCCTGAAATCCGGAGGAGTGAACCATGTCTGAAAAAGTATTGATTTTCGGCAAGGATGCCTGACCCTACACCCGGGCAGCTCGTGAAGCCTATGCCAAGGGTAGCAAGCAGGTCGAATATGTCAACGTCATCGCCGAACCCGATGAACTCGATACCATGCTCAAGCATTCCAATGGTGCGCGTAAAGTTCCGGTGATTGTTGAGGCGGGAAAGGTTACCATCGGGTTTGATGGCGGGACGTGAGCTATTTAAATTTCCGGTCGGAGACCGGAAATTTCGTTATTCGTTATTGGTTATTGGTGACTGGCCCATGACGAACAGAGCGCGAAGGAGTTTCCGATTATTGGCGCCGCCGCCCCTCATTTGTTTAATAGAAACATTTTGAGAACAGCCGGGGACATGGACGAGCAGGAGGACGCGCACGATAAAACCCATCAACTTTCGTATTCTTCGTCGTCTTCGCCCTCGTCCTCGAAAACTAAAATCACCAAACTCTTGCGATCCTTGCCGCGCCAATAGCCAGAAGCAAAACAGGAATAATCGGAACTGAATTGGGGGGTAAACGCCCATTAAATCGTAATCGTATGGAAAGTGCCATGCTGGAGGCCAAATCGAA
>JASFIG010000458.1:0-3893 GCA_050122795.1 Desulfobacterales bacterium | reverse complement strand
CTGGCGGCGCTGTTTGTGGCGCTGTTGCTGCTCAGTGCCCTGACCCTGATGGGCCTGCAAAATTTTGTCATCAGGCCCTTAAAAATGCTCAACGCCGGAACCGATCACATCAAGCAGACCGGTGAGCTCGATTACCGGATTGATATAAAATCCAGCGATGAGCTCGGCAGCCTGGCCCAGTCGTTTAATGAAATGATCACCTCCATCGACCAGGCAGAATCGGCGTTAAAAAAATCGGAAGCCGAGCTCAAGAAGCACCGCGATCACCTTGAGGATCTGGTCGAAGAGCGCACGGCCGAATTAAAAGAAAAGCAGGATGCCCTTCGCCAGCAAAGGGATTTCATCGAAACCGTCATCAACAGCATCCCGGATTCCATTTCGATCATCGAAACAGACACTGGCCGCATTATCGACGCCAACGAAGCCTTTCTGGCGGATGTTGGCGCGCCAAAAGACCAGGTTGTGGGCCGGTTGTGTCACGAGCTCACCCACAGCCTTTCCGAAATGTGTGCCCCGCCCCATCACGAATGCCCCATGCTCAAAACCAAAGAAACCGGTCAAAAATGTACCGTCGAACACATCCATAAAAGTGCTGATGGTCACGAGACCATCGTGGAAGTTTCGGCTTTTCCGATTAAGGGCGAAGACGGCACCTTCAGCCAGGTGGTCCACGTGGCGCACGACATCACCGAGCGCAAACGGGCTGAAGATGCCATCAAAAATTCCGAAGAGCGCCTTTCCCAGATATTTAACTTTCTGCCGGATCCGACCTGGGTGGTCGACAACGAAGGCCGGGTTGTCACGTGGAACCGGGCCATGGAAAAACTGACCGCCACAGAGGCCAACGATATGGTGGGCAAAGGCAATTATGAGCATGCCCTGCCATTTTACGGTAAGCGACGTCCGGTTCTGATCGATCTGGTTCGAGACTGGAAGCCGGAATACGAAAAAGAATATCTTTCCATCAAAAGAGACGGCAATAACCTCGTGTCCGAATCTTATCATCCGAATTTTGGCAAAGACGGCAAGTATCTTCTGGGAACCGCCAGCCTGCTTTACGATGCCTCCCGCGAGGTCGTCGGTGCGATCGAATCGCTGCGGGATATAACCGATCGCAAAATCATGGAAGACGAGCTCCTTGAGGCCAAGCAAATCGCCGACGAGGCCAACAGGGCCAAAAGTGATTTTTTGGCCAACATGAGCCATGAGATCCGCACCCCCATGAACGCGGTTATCGGCATGACCCATCTGGCGCTGAAAACCAATTTGACCCCCAAACAGCAGGATTATCTGAACAAAATCAAGTCATCGGCCAATTCCCTGCTGGGCATTATCAACGACATTCTGGATTTTTCCAAAATCGAAGCCGGCAAACTGGACATGGAAGCGGTGGATTTCAACCTGGAGGACGTGCTGGATAACCTGGGTAACCTCGTCAGCGTAAAGGCCCAGGAAAAAGAGGACCTCGAGGTGCTTTTCGCCACCGGCCAGGACGTGCCGCGCTTTTTAGTCGGCGACCCCTTGCGCCTGGGGCAGATTCTGATCAATCTGGCCAATAATGCCGTCAAATTCACCGACTCGGGCGAAATCGTGGTCTCCACCGAACTGGTCAAGAAAAACAAAGACCGCGTTACCTTAAAATTTGCGGTCAGTGATTCAGGCATCGGGCTGACCCAGGAGCAGGCGGGCAAGCTGTTTCAATCTTTCAGCCAGGCCGACACCTCCACTACCCGCAAATACGGCGGCACCGGACTGGGGCTGGCCATCAGCAAAAAATTGGCAAACATGATGGGCGGGAAGATCTGGGTGGAGAGCGAACCCGGCCAGGGCAGCACCTTCAGCTTTACGGCCGTCTTCGGTCTGGGGCGCGAAGATGTCAAAAAACGGTTTGCCCCGACGCCGAATCTACAAGGCATAAAGGTCCTGGTAGTGGATGACAACCCCACTTCCAGAGATATTTTGCGGGATATGCTGGAATCGTTATCCTTTGAGGTTGTCCTGGCAGCAACGGGTCAGGAGGCTATCGCCGAGGTTGAAAAGGCAGACAAAGAGAAACCCTTTGAAATGGTGGTCATGGATTGGAAGATGCCGGGCATGGACGGCATCGAAGCCTCCCGGAGAATCAAGCAGCATTCCGGTCTGCGCCATGTGCCTCATATTGTTATGGTAACCGCTTATGGCCGGGAGGAAGTGATGCAAAAGGCGGATAAGATCGGCCTGGATGGTTTCCTGATCAAGCCGGTCAGCCCATCGGTTCTTTTTGATACGGTCATGCAAGCCCATGGCGAGGAGGTATCCGCGACATCCGGGCTCACCCGGGAGGAAAATCTAGCTGAGGCCTTTGAACAGCTGCGCGGCGCCCGGATCCTGCTGGCCGAAGATAACGAGATCAACCAGCAGGTGGCCAAAGAAATCCTGGAGGGTGCCGGCCTGATCGTCAGTGTAGCCGATAACGGCCGGCAGGCGGTCGATATGCTCAAAGAAAAGCCCTATGATGTCATCCTGATGGACATCCAGATGCCGGTCATGGACGGCTATCAAGCCACTCGCAAAATACGCGAGTGGGAGCTCAAAGCTCAAAACTCAAAACCCAAAGAAAAAGAATCCGCCGAATATTCAGACAAAACCGGCCAGCAGCCAGTCGCCAGAAGCCAGAAGCCAATCCCCATCATTGCAATGACGGCGCACGCCATGGCCGGAGATGAAGAAAAAAGCCTGCAGGCCGGCATGAACGGCCATGTCACCAAGCCCATCGATCCGGATCAGCTGTTTGGTGAATTGCAAAAATGGATCAAGCCGTCAAGTGAACGTGCAGCGGATGCACCCGCAGATGCTTCGGTCCCGGAAACGTCTGCCGCTGAATCCAAACCGGAGACGCAGGCTTTGCCGAAAACCCTTGCAGGCTTTGATCTGGCCGAGGGTCTCAACCGGCTGCAGGGCAATCAAAAGCTCTACCGCAAACTGCTGCTGGATTTTGGTGTCAAGTATACCGAAGTCGCCGCCGAAATTAAAGATGCCTTAGCCGCCGGTGACTTAAAACAGGCGCATAGCCTGGTTCACAACATCAAAGGCCTGGCCGGCAATCTGGCAGCTACCGAGCTTCAGGCCGCCGCAGTGAAATTTGAAAAACAGATCAAAGGCGACCCAAAACCGGCAGTATCACCAAAACAGATCGACGCGGAATTTAAAAATCTGGAAACAGCTGTCAACCAGGCGCTCAAAGCAGTTCAAAGTTTGGGCCCAGCGCCTGAGAAAATGCCCGCAGCGCCATCTAAAGACGCAATAGCGGCCATCACCCCACAAATGGCAGAAGAAGCGGTCGAGCTGCTCAAAGAGCCCGTTGAGATGGGAGATATCACCCAGATCAAATCCATTGCAGAGGAACTAAAATTAAAATCCAGCGGTTTTGACGCCTTCAGCGCTCAATGCATTCAACTCGCCGATGACTTTGATTTCGAGGGCATCGCCAAACTGATCGCCAAATTGGAAAAATAGCAGCGACGGCACAAAGGTGTGATTGAATTCACCACAAAGACACAAAGTTCACAAAGAATTTTAAAAATATGCTTTGTGCGCTCGGCGCTCTTTGTGCCTTTGTGTTTTTAATTAACGTTGATTTAAACCAGGAAAAACGAAAAGTTGCACTAATTGAAGCTTTTTAATTTTCTTGCTTCGTGTCTTTCGTGATCTTGGTGGTAAGATTCGAGCAGAGAGTCAAGCTGCGGGTGTTTTAAGAGGCATCTAGTATACAATGCCCAACAAAAGGGCCTGATCATCATCCGCCGGGCGCCCGTTGGCAAAGGCGTTGACATCCTGCATGATCGCGCTCAGCAGTTCCTGGGGCTCGTGATCACCGCCGGCTTCGAGCTGCCGCAACAAGCGCTCCTCCCCGT
>JASFIG010000457.1:0-3900 GCA_050122795.1 Desulfobacterales bacterium | reverse complement strand
AAGGATGCTATTGACGCCACGTTTAAAGGCAAAGCGGTGGTGGTCCGATCGTCTGCGCCTGAAGAAGATGAGGCCACATCTTCTTTTGCGGGTCTGCATGAATCCTATGTCAATATTCACGGCACCGAAGCCATTCTTGAAAATATTGCCAAAGTCTGGGCGTCGTTATGGTCTGATGCGGCCCTGCTGTATCGCCAGGAAATTGGATTGGATATCCGCAAAAGCGCCATGGCAGTGGTTATTCAAGAGATCATCGTTGGCGACAAGTCGGGCGTTGCTTTTTCACAAAGCCCCAATGACACATCCCAGGGTGTTATCGAATCCGTGTACGGTTTAAACCAGGGCCTTGTGGACGGTGCAGTGGAGCCCGATCGCTGGATCTTAGATCGTCAAAAGAAGGCCATTATTTCCCATACGCCGGCCGAGCGCAAGAAGCGGATGATTGCAGTTGAGTCCGGTGTTCGACTGGACGCTTTGCCCGAAAAATTGGCCAATGTACCGCCGTTAAACAGCAAGGAGGCCCGTCATGTTTTTCAACTGGCATTGAAAGCCGAAAATTATTTTAAATCACCGCAAGACCTGGAATGGACCTTTTGCCACAAGGACCTGGTCGTGCTTCAATCCCGACCCATCACCACATTGTCGCCGCAAAAAAATGATGATGGGCGCAGCTGGTATCTGAGCCTGCATCGCAGTTTTGAAAATTTGAGGCAGCTGCGGCAAAAGATTGAAGTGGAATTAATACCGGCCATGATCAGCACAGCCGACGAATCGGCTCATCAGGAACTGACGGCACTATCCGATCAAGACCTGGCCGCCGAGATTCATCGCCGCTGGGAAATCAATCAAAAATGGAGCAACATTTACTGGGAAGAATTTATTCCTTATGCCCACGGTGTTCGTCTTTTCGGGCAGGTGTACAATGATGCCGTACAGCCGGAAGACCCCTATGAATTTATTGATTTGCTGACCCGTACCGAGATGGCAAGTCTGCAAAGAAACCAGATGCTGGCGGATCTGGCAGACTGGATCCGCGACACGCCATCTCTTGCAAATGCCTTAAAAACCGGTCAGACCGAGGGCCTCGATCGGCAGTTTTTGGTGGCGGTGGATCAGTTTGTTGAAAAATTCGGTGACCTAACCTGTGCGGTTACCGGCGGGACGCAATGTGAGCAGGATTCAGACGCCCTGTTTAAGATATTGCTTGAAATGGCTGCCCATCCATCACCGCAAACTACTCGGCAGCCATCAAAGGATAAAGTCGCGCTGCAGGAAAAATTTTTAAATTCTTTTGAAGGTCAGCAGAAACAAACGGCCACTGAGCTCCTGGATCTGGCCCGCAGCAGCTATCAACTGCGCGATGATGATAACATCTATCTGGGCAGAATCGAGGCCCAACTGCTGGCGGCAGTGCGCGAGGCCAGGCAGCGAATTGATGCTTACCTCCAGGGAAGATCGAACAAAAAAATTGCTGCCGAACTGCTTAAAGTGGTTGACAGCCTGGACCATCGACCGCAATTTCAGACGCCCTATAAACAAAAATCTCAAGACGGTCTTACGATAAAGGCCCGGCAACTGATCGGCCAGCCTGCCGGTCCAGGCCTGGCCAAAGGGCCCGCCCGGGTGATACAACAAACCGCCGATCTGGCCGAATTCAAATACGGTGAAATTTTAATCTGTGATGCCGTGGATCCCAACATGACATTTGTGGTGCCGCTGGCGGCCGGCGTCGTGGAGCGCCGGGGCGGTATGCTGATTCATGGTGCCATCATTGCCAGAGAATATGGCTTGCCCTGCGTAACGGGCATTCCGGATGCCACGAAGCTCATTCAAAACGGCGATGAGGTCACCGTTGACGGCTTTCTGGGAATTGTGACCATCGGTTCTTCACAGCTGTAGGGTCAATTTAAACGGTTTTGAAATGGGCTTGCTGCAGGCCATCCAGTAAAAGAAAAGATCTGATCTTGACGCAAAACACATCAGCCTCGGGATGCTGCATGAAAATTTCCAGGTGAGGGTGGGTTTGCAGAAGTTTTGCAGTCACCTGCTTTCGTTTCTCCGCATTTTCAATTTTACAAAAGATCCCTTCCACCGTCAGCGCTTTGGCCTGGGAGGAGGGGGCTTTTTCCCGGGTATCGATCAGCAGGCTGACCGCCGGATTTTGCAGCATATTTTTATATTTGGTGCTGTTTCTTTGAGTCACCATGTAAATTTCTTCACAATTTTCATCGGTGACATAGGCCATCAACGAGCAATATGGTTTCTGGCCGGCAACGGTGGCTAAAACACACATGTTTTTGTGTCTGGCAAGCGTTTTCATCTCTGCAAGCATGGACGCGTCCTTTTGTTAAAGCGGTTTTTATCTTGATCTTAATGCGTATCACATCTACAGTGCCAAAGAAAATGAAATGATCAAAATCCTTATACTGCATGATAAACAATTAACTCGGAGGCCATAATGAATGAGCGTGTTCGTCTGGGTATCAGCTCCTGCCTGCTGGGCAATGCGGTGCGCTGGAACAGCGGTCACAAAATGGATCGCTACCTGACCCGCACACTGGGCCAATTTGTGGATTATGTGCCGGTTTGTCCGGAAGTCGAGGCCGGATTTGGCGTCCCTCGTGAATCCATGCGCCTGGTGGGCGATCCGGAAAACCCGCGGTTGATTACGTTTAAGACCAAAACGGACAATACCGGTCAAATGCTTCGCTGGGCCCGCAGGCGGGTCGAAGAACTGGAAAAAGAAGATCTGCACGGTTTCATCTTTAAAAGCGACTCGCCCAGCAGCGGTATGATCCGGGTGAAGGTCTACACCGAAAAGGGGATGCCGGTTAAAAAAGGGGTGGGCATGTTTGCCAGGGAATTCATGAATCATTTTCCGTTGATACCCGCTGAAGATGATGGGCGGCTGCACGATCCCAAAATCAGAGAAAATTTCATCGAGCGCATCTTTGCCTTGCAGCGCTGGCGGCAGACCATTGCCAATGGTACAAATATGGGCAACCTGGTTGATTTTCATACCCGCAACAAACTTCTCATTCTCTCGCACTCTCAGAAACATTCGCGTTTGATGGGCAAACTGGTGGCCGCCGGCAAACAGATGCCGATGGAGGCGCTATATACTCAATACGAGGCCCTGCTGATGGAGGCCCTGGCGCTCAAGACCACGCCCAAAAAAAATATGAATGTGCTGCAGCATTTGATGGGATACTTTAAAAAACAGCTGTCCAAAGATGAAAAACAGGAGTTGCTGGAAGTGTTCGGGCAATACCGTCAAGAATTTGTGCCGTTGGTGGTGCCGATAACATTGATCAACCATTTTGTGCGCAAATACGATCAGCAATATTTGAAAATGCAAACGTATTTGAATCCGCATCCGGTGGAGCTCAAGCTCAGAACCCATGTCTGAGTGGATTTTAAACCGGCCATCTTTTACCCGATGGCTGCGGTGCGATTCAATTCAAAATGCTAAATAATCGCGGCAAGATGCCGCTCCCACACGTCTATGGCAACATTACAGTAAAAAGGCAAAGGATAATTTCATGAGGTGGGAGTGGTTTTCAGCCACGATTGATACGCTACGCTTTTGAATCGAATCGACACCTTGCCCTCGGACAAAATTCGGCGATTTTAAACCCAATTCACGGTGTTTTCAATATAATTTCGGATCAAATAACAATCAGATGGGTGAACCTCAAGCCTAAAACCCTCGTTTAATCCAATCTGGCCTAATGGATTGCTGGAGTAAGTCAAGCTTGGAGTACTGGAGTGTTGGGCTAGTGTGAGGTTGGAGCACTGGAGTAATAGAGTAGTGGAGTACTGGAGTAATGGTTAAACGATGGTAAGCATGCAGAGGAGTCATGATCTTTTTACAGCACTCCAACACTCCAATACTCCGGT
>JASFIG010000456.1:0-3913 GCA_050122795.1 Desulfobacterales bacterium | reverse complement strand
GATCTAAATTTTGGCCGGATAACGCAGACTTCAGGCGCCGCATGGCGCCGTATATTTGATTATCGCAAGCTGCTGGGTATACCGGCTTTAAAGGGTATCTACCGATACCATGAGTTTATTGGACCTATGATTCCGCTTGAGGCGGTGGTTTATCTGGGTGAAGGTCATACGCCGGTAGTCGAAGCCAACGCCCATTTACAGGAAAAGGTCGGTTTGCGGTTTTATTTTAAAAATGATGGCCAGAACCCCAGCGCCTCATTTAAAGATCGCGGCATGGCCAGCGCCTTCAGTTACATCAACATGATGGTGCGCGCCGGAAAGGTGACAGACGTGCTGGCCATCTGTGCCTCGACCGGCGACACTTCGGCGGCCGCCGCCTTGTATGCCTCTTATCTGACACCCCACATCAAATCCGCTGTGCTGTTGCCGCATAAGAAAGTGACGCCCCAGCAACTCTCTCAACCGCTGGGCAGCGGTGCTACGGTCTTTGAAATCCCCGGTGTATTTGATGATTGCATGAAAGTGGTCGAGGCTTTGTCGGAAAATTACAACGTGGCGCTGCTGAATTCTAAAAATGCCTGGCGCATCTTAGGGCAGGAATCCTATTGCTATGAGATTGCACAGGATTTTGAATATGACGTCTCTTCCCTGGCGGTGGTTGTGCCGATTGGCAATGCCGGTAATATCACCGCTGTCATGAGCGGATTTTTGAAATTTTTTGAAGCGGGCGTCATCGACGGGCTGCCTAAAATTCTCGGGGTGCAATCCGAACATGCCAATCCCGTTTACCGCTATTACCTGGAGCCGGCCCGTGAAAAGCGCCGATTTAAACCGGTTACCGTAAAACCCAGCGTGGCCCAGGCGGCAATGATCGGCAACCCGGTTTCCATGCCCCGGGTGATCCATCTGGTGGATCGCTATAATCAGATGGCCGGTCAACAGCGGGTTTTTTTTATCGACGTTGCCGAGCAAGATATTATGGACTGGGAGATCACCGCCAATCGCAACGGACACATCGCCTGTACCCATGGCGGCGAATCGCTGGCCGGGCTGGTGGGCGCCGTGCGTCGCGGTGTCGTATCAGATAGCGATGTTGCCGTCGTAAAATCAACCGCGCATGCGCTAAAATTTGCTGAATTTCAGGAGATGTATTTTCAACAGCAATTCCCGCCGGAGTATAACGTCCAGACCGATACAAATCTGGTTAATGCCCCGGTTTTTATCCTTCCGAAAGATCTTAAACAGCTGCCGGCGCCGGGCAAGCCGTTAACGGATAAAGCCTTTGAAATTTTTGTTCGCCGGGTGTCACAAGATATTGCCGGCCGTCTGAAACTTAAAAAACGTTAAAAGAAGTGGTTGACATCTGGGAGTCAGGCTTGCGCGAGTCGCATCCACCGGGCAGCCGCACTTCATAGGTCAGCTGGAATGCTGGAATATTGGAATGTTGGGTTGGATTACATGACCGTTTTGATTCAGGGTGAAAATCATATTGACAAGCTTATTAAGATATAGATATCATTCACTATAGATAATTTTCAAATATCCCTGCACAGCAGTATTCCACTTTGGGGCTGCCCCGGAATCACGCGGAAAAGTACTTTCCTTCAGACCGGCATCGCAATCTCAAAATATTAAATTAGCTCGAGGTAAAGGATAATGAAACGAAAGGGTTTAATCTGGTTTGGATGTGTTGTTATGATGATTGCCGCTGCATCATGCGCGACCACCAGTAGCGAGAAAAATAAGCGAGAGGCCGAGGCCTCTCGACGGCTGGGTGAAGCTTACCTGCAGCAAGGTAATTTTGCAAGCGCCTTGAAGGAGTTTAAAAAGGCCGAAAGTAAAAACCCCGATGATCATTTGCTGCAATATGATTTAGGGCTATTATACGCCTTTAAGGAGCGCTATGACGAGGCCATCGTACACTATAAAAAGGCCCTGGAGCTGAGCCCGAATTACGGCGCTGCCATGAATAGCCTGGCGAATGCGTATGCCGGCAAAAAGGAATGGGATGAGGCAATTTACTATTATCGTAAGGTCATCAATGACATCCTGTACGCTACGCCTCACTTTGCCTATACCGGACTGGGCAACGCCTATTTCTACAAGGGTGATTTGCAGCTCTCGGAAAAAAATTATTTGCAGGCCTTGGAGATAAAACCCGATTTTGTCAGAGCGCTCCAGGGGCTTTCTGAAACCTATATCGCCGTGGGCCGGATGCCCGAAGCGGTTGAAAAACTCGAAAAAGCGGTGCGATTGTCTCCTGAATCCGCGCCACTCCATTATCAGATGGGCAGAGCCTATCAACTGGCGCTGGAGTTTGAAAAAGCCTTTCGCTCCTACCAAAAGGTCATTGAGCTGGCGCCGGATACCGGTCTTGCAGACCAGGCTGAGGAGGGGATTCTGGAAGTCAAAAAATACCTCTAGAATAAAAAAGCGAATGCGGCCTTGATGGAACGAAAGGCCGCATTCGCTTTTTTTCAGTGCCATCTTCTGGGACGCAACCGGCGGCTATCCGGTTTGGACTTCTGCAAGCTGAAAAATCAGGAAAACCGCTTCTGCTCCAGCTGTATGATTCGAGGCGTTAGAAAAATCAGCAGTTCATTTTTGTTATCTACCTCTTGCTGATATTTAAAGAGCCAACCCAGCACCCCCATGCGACGTAAGCCCGGAATGCCTTCTTCTCTCCAATTAAGGGTCGATTTAAGAATGCCGCCGATCACGAGCGTATCGCCATCATCAACTAAAATTTTTGTTTTGGCCTCGTTGGTTGAAAGCGCGGGTATTTCGGCGGTGGGATCTAACAGGTCATTTTTGGTCACAAAGATTTCCATAGTAATGCGATTGTCCGATGTGACGGTCGGGGTTACATTCAGCAATAAATCCACATTTTTAAATTTGATGGTTGCGTTGCCTGAGGAATCCCGTTCCAGGTAAGGAACTTCAATGCCCTGTTTGATTTTAGCCGGTTTGTTGTCTGTCGTAACAACCTTTGGTGATGAAAGGATGTTGGTTTTACCTTCGACCTCACTGACAGCTAAAGTGGCGTTCAAAACTGAAAAAGACGTTCCAGAGGTTTTTAAAAGATCAAAAGATAATGCGGCCGTCTGGCTCGCATTTAGCGAGGCCGGAATATTGTTGGCGGTAAACTGTGTCGGGCCCGCTACCCAGCTGCTGGTATAGGGCACGTCAAACGTACCGAGGGTGACCGTCCCCCAATCAAATCCGAGTTCCCGGGTAAAGTTGGTGTTGGCTTCCACAATCCGGGCCTCGATGATCACCTGGGGGGTGACGGTGTCGATTTTTTCGACAATTTGCCTGGCCTGCGCAATTTTAGCGGCCGTATCGGTAATGATGATCTGGTTGTTGCGCGCATCCACCTCGGCCTTGCCGCGGTCTTTGGTCACAATCGCCTGGATATGCGGCAGGACTTCCGTGCTGGCATTTGAATAGCTGATCGCAATGTATTCGGTAGACAGCGGCTCAAGGGCCTTGGCCTGTTCCTGGGCTTTGCTAGCCGCTTCAAGCTGAGCCAGTCTGAGTTTTTCTTCCCGGGCCAGTGTTTCAAGTTTGGAAATGCGGATAATGTCGCCTTCGTAGCTCTTGCCCAGTTTGTTTCGTTGCAATATGATGTCGAGTACGTGATCCCAGGGCACCGGTTTCGTGAAATTAAGCGTATCCTTGCCGGTGACGTCTTTGTCGATCGCAAAGCTTTGACCGCTGACTTCCGTGAGAAGCCGGAATATGTTGCGAATATCCATATCGTAAAAATCGAAGGCAATTTTTTCACCGGTATATGTTTTATTTTGAGACAGGACTTCCATTTGCTCAGCGGCGCTTTTTACCTGACCCGCCGGGCGGGTCTTTTGCTCAGCAGCCGACGGTGCGGCAGCTGTCACGGTTGCTTTTTCAGCCC
>JASFIG010000455.1:0-3915 GCA_050122795.1 Desulfobacterales bacterium | reverse complement strand
GGGCAAAGCAAATCGCCAGGCCGATGATAAACGCAATGATCTGATTGCGCGTCAGTGCCGAAGAGAACAGCCCAACGGCCGAAAAAGCGGCGCCCAGCAGGATAGCGCCGATGTATCCGCCAATCACCGGCCCCCAGTCCAATTGCCCCATCAACGAAACCGTCAGCGGGTAAGCAAAGGTTGGGATCAACATGGCAACGACCATTGCCAGGCTGGCCAAAAATTTGCCGAGAATCACATCGCGTGCGGTCACCGGCATTGTCAGTAAAATTTCATCCGATCCCACGTTTAATTCTTCGGATATCAGCCGCATGGTAATGGCCGGAATGACAAAAGCAAAGACTACCGGCAGCAGCGCGTAAAACGTCCGCAAACTCGCCTGGTTAAACAGAAAAAAGGTCGCAAAGAAGAACCAGCCGGTTACCAGCAGAAAAATTGAAATGACAATATAGGCAATCGGTGAAACAAAGTAAGCATTGAACTCTTTGCGGAAGATATGGGTCACCTGGCGCATCTTTAATTCTCCTTGGTGAGCTCGCGAAAGATGTTTTCCAATGATTGGGTTTCCTGATGAAATTCCAGCAAGACCCAATCGGTTTCTTTGATCCTGCGATAAACTTCCGGTCGCAGATCTGCTGATGATGAATAGCTCAGATGAATGTTCAGGAGGTTGTCGGTTTCAGAAACACAGATGACATCATCCAGGCCCTGGACATCCTTCAGTGTCTCCCGTAGGGTCTTGAGATCCGCGTTTTGAACACTCAGCTTCATGATGTTCTTACCACGGGTGGATTGTTTCAGGTTCTCGGCACTGCCGTCCGCCACGATTTTGCCCTGACTGATAATGACGATTCGGTCGCAGGTGGCCTCGGCCTCACTCAGGATATGGGTCGACAGGATGATGGTTTTTTTCTGTCCGATTTCTTTAATGATTTTACGAATCTCGACAATCTGATTGGGATCCAGGCCCGACGTCGGTTCATCCAGAACCAACACTTCCGGGTCGTTCATCATGGCATGTGCCAACCCGACGCGCTGTTTGTACCCTTTGGATAGCTCACCGATCGGCTGGTGCATGACTTCATTGATGCCGCACAGGTCCGCCAGATGACGTATACGTGCCATCTTTTGACTGCCATTGATCCGGCGAATTGCAGCCACATAATTCAGGTAATCAAAGACCAGCATATCATGATACAGCGGAGCGGATTCCGGCAGATAGCCTAAAATTTTCTTGATTTCCAAAATATGCTTATCAATGCTTAATCCTTTGACGCGGATATTCCCCGAACTGGGCTGAAGGTAACCGGTGAGCATCCGCAGGGTGGTTGTTTTGCCTGCTCCATTGGGACCCAAGAGTCCCAGGATTTCACCTTTTTCGATATTGAAACTGATCTGATCCACCGCGCAAAGCGAATGATAATATTTGGTAAGATTTTCGACCTGGATCATTGAACATCTCCCTTTCCAAACGCTATCTTAAAGCGGCATTAAAAATTTTCGGGTTGAGCGCGACTCCCGTAAGTGCGTTGGCCCGCAAAGAGGAACGATAAGCGCTTCTACCCAATAAGATGGGCCCTGAGGGCCCAACCGAATTGGGTGGGCATGTATTTTTAAGACCGAATGGGTTTGCATTATCATCTAAAGCCAGTGGCTATAAAAAAATGCCGAGCGGATGTCAAGACCTGCTATGCATTTCATTCAGCCGCAGTAATACCGCATTGTTAAAGGGGTGGCGGAACAGGCAGGTGAACAAAAATTCCGTTCCATTGTACACAACCAAAAATCCTGGAAATTTTATTTGCTAAAACATGGAAAAGATGAGAAATAGATTTATCTTAAAGCTATATAGTCCAGGGTCCTGCTTGCTTTCTTTGAAGGAATCTTAATACATGAATATCAATTTTGCAAGTTGTGTGACCCATAAATCAGCGCCTTAGTCGGCACACGTTCATAATTGTCGTTGCGGGTTTTACCGCATGCCAACGCTAATTGGTGAGCAACGGTTGCCAAATTAGTGCCTTGAAAGGAGACTGGTTGATGAGCACCCCACATAACGGTGTTGGAAAATTGTTAAAGTTTGCCCCTGTTTTGCTCATGCTTGCGCTGTTGTTCGGGGTTAATAACTTCACTTATGATGTCTTGGGCAGCAGTGCGTATGCCAAAGAATCGCAATATTTCAATGCACCCGCCAGTTTCAATCGACTGGCAGTTTTAGTGAGCCCGGCAGTGGTCAACATCCGAACCGTAAAAACCATTACAGGCGGCGGGCCGGTTTTTCGCCAATTTCAACAAGATCCCTGGGGTAAAGAAGGCCCCTTTAAAGATTTTTTTGAGCGCTTTTTTGGCGACGAAATGCAGAAAGAGTTCAAACAGCCCAGCCTCGGTTCGGGCTTCATCATTGACGAGACCGGCTACGTCGTGACCAATAACCATGTCATCGAAGATGCGGATCAAATAAAGGTCAAACTCAAGGACGAACGAGAATTCAATGCCGCAATTGTCGGACGGGACGCCAATACCGATATCGCCCTGCTGAAAATTGAATCTGACGAAAACTTCGCGACGGTTCAACTTGGTGATTCTGATACCCTTCAAGTCGGGCAATGGGTGGTGGCCATCGGTAGCCCTTTCGGGCTCGAGCAAACTGTGACAGCCGGAATTGTCAGCGCTAAAGGTCGGGTCATCGGCTCAGGCCCGTATGATGACTTCATCCAGACCGATGCCTCCATTAATCCGGGCAACAGCGGTGGGCCTTTGCTGAATATGCAGGGTGAAGTGGTGGGCATCAATACAGCGATCGTTGCCACCGGTCAGGGAATCGGTTTTGCCATACCCATCAATCTGGCCAGGGATATCATCGTGGCGCTTAGAGATGAGGGTGAAGTGACCCGGGGATGGCTCGGGATTGCCATTCAAGATTTGAGCGCTGAAATGGCCGAATATTATAACATCGAGAGCAAAAAAGGGGTATTTGTGGCCGATGTTTTTGAAGGCGATCCGGCAGACCAAGCGGGAATCCAGGTTAGAGATATTATTCTTTCCGTAAATGGTGAAAAGATCGAAACCAGCCGCCAGTTGACGGGCATCATCGCGAAAATTCCGGTAAATGACAGCGCAAAAATAAAGATTCTGCACAACGGCAAAGAAAAAACAGTCAATGTCAAAATTGCCAAACGTCCCGAAGAACAGTTGGCCGGCCGGGGACGCCCCCCCGAGCAGACGGAAGAATTCGGTATTCGCGTGTCGGATCTGACACCTGAAATCGCCCAGCGATTCAATATCGATGAAAGTGTGGGTGTTGTCGTCACCCAGGTGGAAAACGGCAGCAAAGGCGATGGCGCTGACGTGCGTGTCGGAGATATCATCAAGGAGATCAACCGGCAAATCGTTAAAAACACCGCAGAATACAAATCGCTTTTGAGCGAAATTGAGCCCGGCGAAGCGGTTAATCTGTTTATTCGACGCAAAAACGCCGGATTTTTAGTGGCCAAGCTGGTCAAATAAAATTCAAAAGCGTTGCTTTTGAATTTTAATCGCTGATCGTCTTGCTCAAATCTGGTATGGTTTCCGGCTTGCCGCGCTCCATGTAGCGGCTATCGTTGCTGCGGGCGGTAACATTTTCATAGACGCCATCATCCCGCTTAACAAGCTTGGTAAAACCCAGATCGCGCAGTTCGCTGTTGGTTTTCGGACAGCTGATGTTGATCTGCGAAACGATTTTTTGCACCGGGCCTCCGCATTCAGGGCACTGAGTGAGTTGATCATCCTCTAATGTTTGTTTGAAATCAAACACTTTCCCCAATTGACACGCCCGTTTAACATGTTCATACTCATATATTGGCATATTTTTCTCCGCTAATTGTCGAATGCCATCATCAGATAACCATATTTGCTTACAAGTGCCGTATTACC
>JASFIG010000454.1:0-3931 GCA_050122795.1 Desulfobacterales bacterium | reverse complement strand
GAGAATAAATCTTAAAAATGCATATAACGCCCAATGTCTGTGTTAAAACCGATTCAAAATGCTCGAATACTACCGTGTACGCTCCACTTTCAAACCGAATCGACGCCTTGCCTTAAGCATAATCTACTATTTTTGAAATAGGTTCTAAAAAAATGCTGGTATTTATAGGCCTGCCGAGACACCTATAGTTGTTGGAAGGAGGTTCAGAAAGAGTGATTAGAACGATATGATTGATGAACGGCATTGCAGAAATTCACGAGACATGTGAAAAGGATTTTTTGGGAGAAATCGAAATAATATATAAACCGGTTGGTATATTTTATGAGAATAGGGTATTACGAGATAATTTTCTTTTATGGCTACAAAGAAAGCTCATGTGAGGCAACCATAACCACGAAGGGCATGAAGGACAAGAAAGGATAAAGATAAAATTATGTGTTTTCCCTTTGTGATCTTCGTGTTCTTCGTGGTGAAAGCAAACACTGCTTTTTATGTGAACTTTAAATTTTACCACGAAGTTCACGAAGGACGCGAAGCAAGAGAAATAAAAACTCGTCTTCGTGCTTCTTCGTGGTGAGAACCATATCTTATGTATTTAGCTGGAGTTTCCCGGATAACGGTGATGTCTTATTTTTGCAGCTGCTGGACGTAGAAACGAAGCTCGCTGACGGTCTGATCCAGGATGGCGGGGTCGCGGTTGCAGGCATGCAAGGCCGCTGCACCGTTTAAGGCAACGATGATATAGCGGGCAATGGCATCAAAATTGAGATTTTCTTTCAGCCGCCCCTGCTGATCGGCCTGCTTGAGCCAGGCGCACAGCAGGCCGGCCAGCTGGTCAAAGCCCCGCATCAGGTGACTGCTCAAGGTCGCCGATTGGCCCGAAAGCTCCACCAGCATGCTGTGGAAAAAGCAGCCGCCTTCAAAGACCTGGTCGCCGAGCTTGTGTTTGATATCATTTTCAATCAGGATATGGATGCGCTCCAGCGGATCGGATGTGGCGGGAACACCTTCAAAGACGACATCGCGCCAGACGTGCATGGCCTCATCATAGACAGCATACCAGAGTGCTTCTTTGCTGGCAAAATGTCCGTAGAACCCCCCTTTGGTCAAACCGGTGGCATCGAGAATGTCATTAATCGAGGTGTTGTAATAGCCTTTGACGCAAAAAAGCCGCAATGATTCTTCAATGATGCTTTTGCGCGTTAGAAAGCCTTTTGTATGCATTTACTTATCCGTTATAAAATATACCAACCGGTTGTTTTATAATAAAAATCTCTTTCATTTGTCAACATAAATTTGAAGGAATGTCTGGCAAGAGTCCGTTGTAAAGAAATGGTACGCCCGGCGGATCTGAAAGGTTATTTAGGATGTAGCCTGACGCTTAGTGCAATATCATGCCCGTCACCGTTCAGGCATTTGCCAGATCTGCTCGAGCGGGTGGATCATCTGATATTTATCCGGATTTTTTTGGATGAAATCCCAGATGTCGTCGGGCTGTGCGGCACCGGGCTCCACATCGAAGTACTTCCCGGCTTTGGCGAAGGCATAGGCAACCAGCCAGGAGCAGATCGGGTAGTTTGTGCTTTGCGTAATTTTGCGAAAAACATAGGCGCCCAAGAGCAACCAATCCAACAGGTGACCGATCACCGTAAAGATGCCGTATCTTTTGCCCACTTGCTGCAGCGCCTTGGCAACGATGGTATCTGTTTCCTCAGATGTAAGGTTAATCGGACGATAGATGGCGACCTTGTCGTGACTGAACGGGCCGTAACGCTTCCACAATCTGTGTTTGCGCACGCGCACGAGGGTTTCGACAACCTGGCTGGTCTCCAGATCTCCTTCGGTCACCACAATGCCGGTGTGATTTACCCGGGTTCGGCTCTCGCCGATGGTGCGCGTAAAAAAGCGAATGAGTTTCGAAAAAAAACCGGCTCCATAGGTCAGGAACACATCACCGGGAAGCAGTATGACATTTTTCATTAACACCTCCGCAATTCTAGATGAACCCCTCCAACCTGTCCGCCTTGCGGACCCGCGCAAAATTTAGATTATACCTCGGGATTTTATATGGTCAATTAAAATTGAAAGATAAAATTGCAGTGTTTGCAATTATCAAAAGCGTCTGCCGTGTTTATTGCAACCGCCGGTAATTGGAGCGTCAGGTTCATCCAGCACCATCGGCAGCTGATTGCCGCGCCATTCCCATATAAATAGCCACAAGGGCTATCAGAACCCCCAGCCAGTTGATGAGCGTGGTCGGCCTTTGAAAGAATAAAACGTCCCAGACAAATGCCAGTGCGGGCTGAAGCAAGAGAATCAAACCGGATAAGGACGCGCGAATTTTCGGCAGGGCGTTGGTGATCAGAATCCAGCCAACAGTATGGCTAAGCAGGCCCAAGGATAGCAAGGCCAATAAACTTTGTATATTCGGTATCTGAAAGGAACCTCTTTTGTAAACAACATCGGCTCCCAAAAAAGCGGCAGTGGTCAGGGAAACCATCATCAGCACATAGAAAAATGAGGTGCCCATCTGAGCTGCCTGCAGCCGGCGAAGCGAGAGTAAAAATCCTGCATAACAGACGGCCGCCGCCAGGCCATAGATAACCCCGATGCGATAAGTGGGTTCCAGCTGGGACCAGTTAATCCCCACGATCATAAAAAGACCGACAAAAGCAAGGGGCAGGGAAATCACGTAGATCAATCGCACCGGTTCCTTTAAAAACAAAATTCCGGCTGCAGCCAGGATGAACACCTGAAAATTAGGCAGAATCGTGCCGAGTCCCGGGCCGATATATCGAATACTGTAATGATACAGCCACAGATCCAGCGCCAGCAAAAGGCCGCATAGTAGACTCAACAGCAGATGACGGATTCCGGGCCAGCGGAGCTCGCGACGATAAAGGGCGGCGGCCATCAAGGCGAAGCCACCGATGAAGACGCGGTAAAATGCAGAGACGTTGGGCGCCACATGGGCCACTTTGACCCAGACGCCGGAAAAGCTGATCAGCACGGCACCAAAGGTAAGGCTCAGCAGAGTAAGTTGTTTGATCTCGCTTTTGCGGACAGATGAGTCGTTCATAAGATTGAGGCTGGCATTATTATCTAGGGTGTTATCCAACAAAAATATTCATCCGGCCCAATAAAGTCTCAAGAAAAGATATAACCATCTATTATTATTTAGACAGTTATATTTGTTACGTTGAAATTTATAACCTGTCAATATATTTTTATTGGTTATAACTTTCCGGATCTAATCCTTCCCCGCGCAGCCCGGAGCGGTTAATGGTTTTTATATTTGCGGCATGCCTATTATGGTATTTTTTCTATTTTTTCAACCGTTGATTTTCGAATCTACGCCTATTCTCATCAGATTCAATAAAACAATGGACGTTTGCCGGTTATTCTCTTATATTTGGTACGGTAAAATGGATGTTGCAAAACGGAAAGATCAGCTATGTTAAAGGGTGATAATGAAAAAGACCGCCAACAAATTGGTCAACTATTATGAGCTACTGGAAATCGATCCGAAAGCCGGACCCCAGGAAGTCAAACAGGCCTACCTTAACCAGGTCAAGCGCTGGCATCCGGATAAAAACCCGGGTCGCACCCTGGAGGCCGAAGAAAAGACTAAAATACTCAACCAGGCTTACCACATACTGGGCGATGCCGAACGGCGCAAAAATTATGATCGTATGCTGCGATTTACCCGGGGCAGAGACTACAGTGAATTTATAAACGATGAGGCCATTCGCAATAAAATTAACAAGGCCTATCCAGCCTTAAAAAAAGTGCTCGAAAATGTGCGCGAGCTATATGCGCTTTTCAAGGACTCGGTCAAGGGCGATTACAAACTCCATTCGGCCAATGTTGCCATGATCGGGGGCGGATTGCTCTATTTCATCCTGCCCGCTGATCTGATCCCCGATTTTAT
>JASFIG010000453.1:0-3944 GCA_050122795.1 Desulfobacterales bacterium | reverse complement strand
AGATGTCCGTATCGAGGATTTAGAAACGGAAAGCATTAACCAACCGTTTCAGATCATCAACATCGGCGATTTCTGTAACGAGTGCGGCAACTGCACTACTTTTTGCCCCACCGGCGGCGCACCGTATCAAGTAAAACCCAAGTTTTATTTAACCCCGCAAAGCTTTGAAACCGAAAATAACGGCTATATGTTTGACAGTGGTGTCTTGAAAGCCAGAGTCGATGGGCGACCGGAAAGCGTAACCCGGCATGCGGGTCATCTGATCTATGAAGCGCCGGACATCAGGGCGCGGCTGAATCTAGAAACGTTTGCGGTTGAAGAAGCAACGTTGCTGTCTGATGCAGACGGTCCGATCAATCTGCGCCATGCCGCTCAGATGGCCGTTTTGTACACAGCCCTGAAAGATTTACCTATACTCAAGCACTCAATTGCCTAAAACTTGATTGAGCAGTTATTCGTTACTTGTGATTGGTTATTTGGATTCAGTACAGCCTGAATTTATGAAAAGCGACGTTCGAAGCCAATAACGAATAACGGATAACCAATAACTTCCAGTACGATATATTCTAACTGTGATTGGATTTACCCATGGTTACAATTTTGCTAAAAAATTGTTTCTACATATTCGTGGCGGCGGATGAGAAGGCCCGGCGTGGGGAGGATATCTTGATCCGGGACAATCGTATTGCCAAAATCGGCGCTGCGATATCAGATCCGGTCGATCGGGTGATCGATTGTTCGACCTGTGTGGTCATACCGGGCTTTGTGAATACGCATCACCACTTTTATCAGACCCTGACGCGCAATCTGCCCGCGGTTCAAAATGCCGAGCTGTTTGACTGGCTGGTCTACCTGTACGAGATCTGGAAATATCTGGACGAAGAAGCCGTGTATTATGCTTCCCTGTTGGCCATGGGAGAGTTGCTAAAGACCGGGTGTACGTGCTCAACCGATCATCATTATGTCTACCCGCAAAATGTCAGCGGGGATTTGATTGGCATTCAATTTAAAGCCGCTGCAAACTTGGGTATGCGATTTTCACCCACCCGGGGCTCCATGTCTTTGAGTAAAAAAGACGGGGGACTGCCGCCCGACAGTGTCGTGCAAACCGAAGATCAGATTCTTGAAGACAGCGAGCGTGTTATCCGGCAGTACCACGATGGAAGTGAGCTGGCGATGCGTAAAATCATCCTGGCGCCCTGCAGCCCGTTTTCGGTTACCAAGAAACTGATGAGCAAGACGGTCAAACTGGGGCGCCAATACAAGGTTCGATTGCATACGCATCTGGCGGAAACGCGGGATGAAAACAAATTCTGTCTGGAAGTATACGGACGCAAGCCATTGCAATTGATGGAGGACTGCGGGTTTATCGGCCAGGACGTATCATATGCCCATGGCATCCATTTTAATGATCAGGAGCTGCAGCGATTGGCGGACACCGGCACGCATATTGCGCATTGTCCGACATCCAACATGCGATTGGGATCCGGGATCTGCCGGGTCAAAGAGATGCTGCCGCTCGGCATCAACGTGGGGCTGGCGGTGGATGGCAGCGCCTCAAATGATTCGTCCGATATGCTCGGCGAGCTGCGCAATGCACTGCTGCTGCAGCGTGTTCAATACGGGGCCGCCGCCCTGTCGACCCTGGATGTGATGAAGATGGGTACGGAAAATGGTGCCCGCCTGCTGGGTTTTGAAAAGGTCGGTAAAATCCAGGAGGGCTGGGCTGCGGATCTGGCCGTATTTAACGTTGGAAAGCTGGAATACAGCGGGTCGCTGGCCGATCCCCTGGCCGCCATTATTTTTTCCGGTTACAATCATGGCGCTGAGTACACCATCGTCAATGGCCAAATTGCTGTGGAGCAGGGCAGGCTGGCCGGATTTGATGAGACGGAAATCATGAACAAGTGCAACGCCATCTCAACGAAAATGCTCAACGCTTAACGGATGAAAAGTTTTTGCCACGAAGACCCAAAGTCACAAAGAAAACTAGAACGCATCTCAAAAATGCATCTAGCGCTCAATTACGGCGTTATAAACCGATTCAAAATGCTCGAATACTAACGTGTATACTCCGCTTTTGAATCGGTTTAAGCCTTGTCCTTGAGCGCGATCTACTATTTTTGAGGTACGTTCTAATATTAATATATTTTTCGAGTTCTTTGTGATCTTAGTGCCTTTGTGGTAAATTTCATTTCATCTCGGTTTAGCCGGGTCAGGAGATGCCATGCAAAATTCAAATAACGCCGTCGATCCCGCCCTGGAGATTGTTTACGGGCTGAATGACAAACCCCCGCTGGGTGAAACCCTGTTTGCGGCCCTGCAGCATCTGTTGGCCATCATTGTCGGCATTATGACGCCGCCACTGATTATTGCCAATGTGCTGGGATTCTCCCCGGAAATGAAGGCCTATCTGATCAGCATGGCGCTTTTTGTATCCGGCCTGGCCACTTTCATTCAGGTTAAAAGAATCGGACCGGTTGGATCGGGGCTCCTGAGCATTCAGGGGACCAGCTTTGCATTTTTGGGTGCCATTATTTCCATCGGGCTTGCGGCCAAAAAGTCCGGCGCCTCCCAGGAGGAGATCCTGTGCATGATCTTAGGCGTATGTTTTGTGGGGTCTTCTATTGAAATGATTTTCAGCCGCTTTATTCCCTTGCTGCGTAAGATCATCACCCCCCTGGTCAGCGGCATTGTTGTTACTCTGATCGGTCTGTCATTGCTGAAAGTCGGCATTACCGATTTTGGCGGCGGCAAATGGTTGCTGGACAATAAGCCTGAATTGTTTGCCAGCGGGACCCACATTTTCCTGGGCGCCCTGGTGCTGTGTACCATCATTTTTTTAAACCGCAGCCAGAACAAATTTGTTCGCATGAGCGCCATTGTTATCGGTCTGGCGCTGGGCTATGCCGTAGCCGTCATGCTGGGTAAGGTTAATTTCGCGAGGCTGGGCGACATGAGCTGGCTGGCCGTTCCCTATCCCTTTAAGTATGGTTTTTTTAATTTTTCGTGGACCGCCTTTATTCCGATTGCGCTGCTTTACCTGATTACAACCGTCGAATCCATTGGCGATCTAACCGCCACTTCGATGGTTTCCAAACAGCCGATTAGCGGGGACCGATATTTTAAAACCATATCCGGCGGGATCCTGGGCGATGGGGTCAACTCGGCTCTGGCGGCCCTTTTTAACTCTTTTCCGAACACCACCTTCAGTCAGAATAACGGTGTTATTCAGCTGACCGGTGTTGCCAGCCGCAAGGTCGGTTATTTTATCGCTCTTTTTCTGACCATTGTCGGCATGTTTCCGGTGGTGGGCGGCATCTTCAGCATTATTCCCAATTCCGTGCTGGGCGGTGCCACCATTATTATGTTTGGGACGGTTGCCGCAGCCGGTATAAAGATCATCGCTTCCAGCGTTATCAATCGCCGTGGTATGCTGATCATGGCCATATCCCTGGGCATGGGTCTGGGCGTTGTTTTCGTTCCACAGATACTGGGCAAGTTTCCGGATATCATTCAAAAAATATTTGGTTCGGCCATCACCACCGGCGGCCTGACTGCCATTTTTTTAAATATCGTGCTGCCGCGCGGTGGCGTGATGGATGAGCAGGTCAAAGATGAACCCCAACCCGCGAGTGTGTAAACAAAAGAAATTGAATATTGAATAATGAATATTTAAGGAATCCTATCTTTCATAAAGATGCTTGACATAAGAATGGAGGAGCGAAGCGACATCCGGAAATATTCAATATACAATTTACAATATTCAATAAACAATTAGGAGATATACTGATGGCAATCGGCAAATCCGTCAAACGCGTCGACGCGGTGGCCAAAGTAACCGGCCGGGCGCGTTTCACCGATGACTTTTATATGCCCGGAATGCTCGTGGCTAAATACCTGCGCAGCACCATCGCCCATGGCCGTGTGAAAACGATGGATAC
>JASFIG010000452.1:0-3957 GCA_050122795.1 Desulfobacterales bacterium | reverse complement strand
AGCTTTGGTGGCCTGCTGGGCCATTGAGCGGCCCGGCGCCTGCTCGTCTTTTTCCGCTGCCGCTCCGACAACAGCCGGCATCAGCATCAACCAACAAGCCAATAAAGCCGCGCATATAAAGAGCAGATTTTTCTTTTCAGTGATTTCCATTTTTTTGCTCCAACTTTCGGTGGGCACTATCGATCAGAGATTGCAGATATTTAAGTTGCAGCCGCCCCCGCAGAAGCGGCTGCAAACCGTATGGCCATATCACGCACTCATCAGGATGCCGGCTCTTTGATTTCAAAAGACCCATCTTTTTTGAAGGTCAATTCCCCTTCCAGGTAATAGACATTTTTCATTTCCGGCCTAACATCCTGAACCATGTAGTAGGATTCACCGCTGCGGGCACCGGTGCCGCAGACGAATACAATCGGTTTATCGGTCGGCAGCGTTTGAATTTTAGTTTCGAGTTGATCGACCGGGATATTGACGGCGGTTTTAAACGAACCTTCCTGGAACTCGTCCGCATCGCGCACATCGATCAGCATAATGCGTGCCGGATCTTCCTTGACGATCTTTTCAAATGTGGCGGTATCGACACTGCCTTCTTCCTTGCCGGCTTTAAGCTCACTCGAAGCGGCCTTTTTAGCGGATGCCGCGACAGTGGTATCACCTTTACCATAAGCCGCGACCCAGGCCGGATAGCCTTCGGCAAAAACCTTGACCTTGGTGTAACCCAATTCGATGGCCTTTTGGGCGGACTTGTGGCTCAAGCGGCACTTCAGACCGCCACAGTAAAATACCAGGGGCGTGCTTTTTTCAGCCGGCAGCTGATCCTGGAATTTAGCAAACTGGCTGTCGGGGATGCTCAGGGCCGTCGGGATATGGCCGTTGTCATACTTTTTGCGTTTGGGGCGCGAGTCGATCAGCACCATATCGGCGTTGTTGTCGATCTGTTTTTTGACCCAATCCGCAGACACGGCCGGGTAGTTTCCGGCCACTTTCATGTATGCAGGAAATCCCTCGGCGAAAACTTTGACGTTGGTGTATCCCAGCTTTTCGGCTTTAAAAGCTGATTTATGGCTGAGTTTACACTTAAGACCGCCGCAATAAAAAACGAGCAGCGCATTTTTATCCGCCGGCAGCATGTCGGTCATCTTGTCAAACTGGCTGTCGGGGATGCTGACGGCCATGGGGATGTGCCCTTTGTCGTACTTGGCCCGTTTGGGTCGGGCGTCGATGATCATCACATCTTCGGGCATCGGCACCTTCACATTCGCCATCACAAAATCGACATCAACGATGGTGTGAAACATCCAGTCGGCCGGCTTGTCGGTTTTAGCGGCATCCTTGGCCAGCGTAGTGGTAGCATATCCCAGAACCAGTGCCAGGCACAGCATCAGGGATATGACGGTAAATCTTTTGGTCCGCATAACGTTCTCCTTTCGGGTTTATATTTTGCTGACGGGCAGTGAGACCTGCAGCTTTCTAATTTATGACAGTTTACTTGCATTTGGCTGGGGTCGGCGAATCCGATGCGTGCTCGTATAAATAGGTGTAGATGTCGGCCACCTGGGTGTCATTCAGATTGCCCCACTCCTCCTCACAGCCGAACTGTGAATAATCTTCGCTGGTAAAAAGTGCTTCCCATTCAGCCTGCGTCTTATCCGCCGGGCTGATGGGGGGCGTCTGAGAGTCAACCGCACCGCGCTCAAAGCAGGCTTTGTAAACTTTGCGATAGGTGTATTTGCCTTTGCGCTTGTTGCCCTTATCCAGCGCAAAACTGAGGCCCACTGTGGAAAACACAAAAAACAATGCCATTGCAGTTACAACTATCTTGCGAATCATGATGTCTCCTTTCTAATTGCTGTAATCAATTGAGTGTATTGGGTTAAACGGTTAATTCCAATTTCATAATTCTGAGTCGTTCGGTTGGAAGATTTATTCAGGTTATGTTAACAGCAAACCTTGTGCCAAACCATCAAAGTTTTATAAAATTTATAATATACTGATATAACTACATATTTGTTTATTTAGAATTTTGGGTAGACGGTTTTTGCAGGCAAGTGTTAACCATTTTTGAGTTAACAGGTTAACACTTTGAACAAGCTGTTCGCATGCTGAGCGAAATCAATCTTGCAGGCAGCCACAGGGCAGAACAACACACCAGAAACGTTCAGCTTTGTCGCTTTGAGGGCAGGACCTAATTTTAATCTCATAAATTCTGCATCACCGCTTGTGGCTAAAAGTTATATAATGCTTTTCCATTTTCCAGGGCCGGGGCGCTGTTGTCCCCGAAGGTCGCTGCACGCAACCCCGGAATTAAAATAAATTAATAATAAAATAGGTTACTTAAAAATGTGCGCCGTGCGGGTGCTGCAAAGCATATCCACTAAAAAATCGAAGCACCGTATTTTTTGCATTGCAATTGTTAACATTGAGTATTAAGTTAACACATAAAAGTTAACACACTTAACAGTTTACGCATGACGTTAATACGTTTCATGATACCACCAACCATATTGATGCAATCGAGTAAATGGTTGAATCTGTAAGCCGCAGCGCAAACGGAGTTTATTTTTTTCGATGGGATGGGCCTGCTGCAATACTGAAGGCTATAACTGATTTAATCAGCGCACGATTTTTGCATCAGAGGAGTACATGATAATGGAGTTAGGTAAATACTGGAAAACCATCGTCGACACTTTACAAGACGGCTTAATGGTTATGGATCCGGAGGGCAATATTCTGGCAATGAATCCGGCGGCCGAGAGGCTGACCGGCTACTCGGCCGATGAGCTGGTCGGTCAAAACTGCCGGATTCTAAATTGCACCGGCTGTGAACTGTATGGACGGGGTGCCGGTGAAAACTGGTGCCGTCTGTATGTAGCAGGCAACGTCAAAGCCAAGAAATGTCTCATTTCGAAAAAAGATCGGCGCGCTTTGCATGTCGTCAAAAATGCGACCGTGCTCAGAGATTCCGAAGGTCAGATGATCGGTGCGGTGGAAACCTTCACCGATATCTCTGAAATGGTGCGTCAGGAACAGGAAATTTTAACCTTGCGCAAGAGCTGTCACCTTGAAGAGGACCACCACGGATTACTGGGTGAATCCTTGCCGATGCAGCGCCTTTTCGAACTCATCGAAAACGTGGCCCAGACAGATGCCCCGGTTTTAATCCATGGTCAGAGCGGTACCGGCAAAGAGCTGGTTGCCCGGGCCATTCACGAAGACAGTCCCCGCAAGAACAAGCCGTTTATTAAAGTCAACTGCGCTGCCCTGAATGAAAACTTACTGGAAAGCGAGCTGTTCGGCCATGAAAAAGGCTCTTATACGGGGGCGGACCGTACGCGCATCGGTCGCTTCGAGGCGGCCCACGAAGGCACCATTTTTTTGGACGAAATCGGCGACATCCCGCCGGGCATTCAGGTGAAACTGTTGCGGGTGCTGGAGGAAAAAGAAATCGAACGGGTCGGCGATCATAAGCCCATCCCGGTGGACGTGCGAATCATATCGGCCACCAACAAAGATCTCGAAAATCTTATTGCCCAAAAATTATTCCGCGAGGACTTGTATTTCCGCATAAACGTCTTTCCGCTCAGGTGTCCGGCGCTTTCAGAGCGGCTCGATGATATCCACCTGATCGTGCAGAATTTTATTGAACAAAATGCCGCAAAATCGGGCAAAAAAATTGTCGGCCTGACCCCTGAAGCCATGGAAGCCCTTTTCACCTATCCCTGGCCGGGTAATGTTCGGGAGTTGCGCAACGCGATTGAATACGCATTTGTGCTGTGTTCGGGGAATTGGATCAACAAAGAACACCTTCCCCCCAAAATCAGCGCCAACGGAAAAAGGCCTCTAAGGAACCACCATCGAAGCGCTGCATCGTGGGAAGGAGAACGAAAAAAACTGATGGACACGCTGCGCCAGGTCGGCGGCAATCAGTCCGAAGCTGCCCGCATTTTAGGTGTCAGC
>JASFIG010000451.1:0-3966 GCA_050122795.1 Desulfobacterales bacterium | reverse complement strand
GCTGTTAGAGGCCGCCTCGACCATCAACTGTCCCATGCCGGGCCAGGAGAACACCTGTTCTACGATGACCTGCCCGCCCAGTGCGAAGCCGATCAGGACCGATGAGACGGTAAATACCGGCAAAAGTGCATTGCGGGCGGCATGCTTCATCATGACCCGGTTGGGGGACAACCCCTTGGCTTGGGCCAGCTCAATGAAGTCGCTGCCCGTGACCTCGAGCATGGAGTCCCGCATGATCAGCATCGGCGTAGCCAGATAGTAAAAGGCAGTGGTAATGGTCGGCAGAACAAGGTGGTGCAGAAAATCCTTGTTGAATAGCATCTGAATGCCGGTTGCCAAGCGCATGCCCGGGGTGGCCATACCGCCGGTGGGAAAAAGATCGAGTCGGTAGCTTAAGATCATCAAAAACAAAATACCGGTGACAAACGGCGGGGCGGATTGGAGGACCAGCGCGCTCACGGTGGAACCCACGTCCAGCGCGCTGCCGCGTTTCCAGGCCATGAGCATCCCCAGGCCGGCGCCGAACACCAGAGTAAAACTCATGGCGGCACCCATAAGAAAGATAGTGTTCCAAAATCGATACTTGAGGATGCCGAAGACTTCATGCTGGGTGGTGTAGGAGCGGCCCCAGTTCAGCGTGACCAGGTTTTTGAGGTACAAGGCGTATTGCACAATCAACGGTTTGTCCAGTCCAAAGACCTCCTTTAATCTGGCCTGGGCCGCCTCATCCAGGGCCGGGCTGATCACCTGGGCTGTGGGATCGCCGGGCATGACACGAAATATAAAAAAAAGGATGGTGGCGACCGCAAATATCGTCATAATCGTGTATAAAATTCGACGGATGATATATTCTTGCACCGTTATTCTCCTCTGCTGAAGGGGAGGCGACCGAAACGTTTAGGTCGCCTCCATTGCCGGAAGGCAATATCCGATTTAGGCCGGATAGTGGAGCTTGCCCTTTTTCCAGGTGTAACCTGCGTCGGCCAGGATCTTCTTAGCTTTGTTGAAATCTTCCGGGAATGGTTTGACCGCCGGGTTGTGCCAGAATTTATTGGCCGGTGCAATCACTGAACCTCCCGGATCCGCAAGGCCCGACAATATGGCCTCAATGATTAATTCCTTGGGGATCACGTGGGCAATGGCCTTTCTGAAGGCCGGATCGTTCAGCGGCGGCCGGCGGGTATGATAACCCAGGCTGTAGAAGCCATGGTTGGGATACCCCTTGGCGACAACGTTTTTGACCTTTTGCAGGTCCAGCAACAGGCTGGGTTTGAGGATGTAACGATTGCGGTCGCATTCGCCTTTTTCGATGGCCGCGGCCACCGCATCATGGGAGCCGTATACGATCCCGATGATCCCAGCGCATTTGGGCGGATTAAAGTGCTCCTTAAAAGCCGACACCTTGAATTCCCGGCCCCGGTCCCAGTAATCCAGCTTAAATGGACCACTGCCGATGGGCTTTTCATTGGGGTAGTTGAGCGGATCGCTCACATCCACCTTCTCGGGGATATCCTGCCAGACATGTTTGGGGATCAGGAACATGCCGCCCAACAGGTTGGGAATAAAGGGGGCGTAGGATTCCGATAGTTTGATACGCACGGAATTTGGTCCCGTTATCTCGACGCTTTCCACCCGTTTCAGGATCTGGTTGAAAAAGGGGTGCTCCCACTGTTTACAATAGTCGAACGTGAATTTGACGTCTTCGGCAGTGAGCGGTTTGCCGTCGTGCCAGAGCATTCCTTTACGGATGTTTAAGTCAATCGTCAGCTGATCGATCACCTTGTAAGATTCAGCCGCCCAGGGGACCATATTTCCATCGGGACCGACCCTGAACAACGGATCATAGATCATGCGCAGTTCCATGAACTCGGTGGTGTCCTTGGCCGCCACAGGGTTCATCATCTTCAAAGGCGTCGGCCGGGCCGTCCGAACGTATCCGTCACCCTTGACCACCTCCATGTTAATGTCCGTCCAGAAACTGCCGGTGCCCTCGCCCAGCATGGGGACGACATTCTTGATGCGATCGGAGCGATAGACGGTGGTCATCTGCATATAGGCAACGACTGTCAGGGCCTGTGCTTCATGACACAGTTCCTGCGCCTTGAAGACGATTTCCTTTCTTTTCTCAATGTCCATTTCCTGTTGCTGGGCCAGCGCCACTTTGTCGATTTCGGAATCGTTCAGCCCATACCAGTTATAGCCACCTTTCTTATATTGCGAAGAATGGTGAACCTGATAGATGAACACATTGGGGTCGATCCGAATGGAGGCCCCGGAGAGCATGACAAACCACATGTCATAATCATGCTCCATGATCACCTTTTGAACATTCAGGTTGTAGTCAATGGGGTCGGCCTTGACGTCCCAACCGATTTGCTTGAAAGCATCGGCGCACACCCGGGCCACTTCCGGTCTGACCGGGTCCATGGTGGCAGTGGCGGTTGTAATTTTCATGGGATCGACCGGCGCTCCCGCTTTAGATGCAGCGAAGACAGCGCCGGGGCCTGCGATCATGGTGGCCCCGATCGTCCCCCCTGTTATTTTCATAAACTCGCGTCTTCCAATTTTTCGTTCATTCATCATAAGCCTCCTTATTGTGAGATGATTACTTGCGGCCGGCTGATTATTGCGGCCATTAAACTTAATCAATGGTTTGAAATGGTCGAACCAGGTTGATGGGAAACAAATTGGGTACCTTTTTGAACATCAAAAAGATAACCGTTGCTAAAAAACAGATTTTACAGAGATGTTACCATGATTGTCAGGAAAAAATTGAACTTTAAAACTTATAACCGACAGCAAATGCATGCTAAATTGATAGGGTAGACTGGTGGTTAGTCATTTTATGGGATAGTAAATTTGTATAGATTAAACATAATTCAAAATCAACCTTTTTTATATAAAATTTGGATCGGAGTTCTTAAATTTTAGAGGGCCGTTCCCCAGTCCCGGCCAGATCCGGATCACACCAAACAGCGCTCGGATGACGATCCAGAAAGCCGTAATCAACCAGATCCAGGTCAGCGCGCCGACCATCGTTTCATCGAGCAGATAGATAGCCACAGCGCCGCAAGTGCTTGCGATTATGATGGCATTTCGTAAATAACGAAAATCACCGGTGCCCCAGTGAATGCCGTCGGTAGCAAAAGCCAGGGCATTGACCGGCTGAATCAGCGCGGCAATGGTCCAGGCAGGGATGAAAAGGTCTATTGCCGAAGGCGGAACAAAAAATGCGACCACAAGCGGCTTTCCAAGCCACAGGACTACGCCCATCACCATGCCTGTGAAAAAACTCCATAGACAAACAATTCGCGCAACCCGTCTGGCTTGCTCCATCAGCCGGGGGCCGATAAAGTAACCCACCAGACTTTGTCCGGTGGTCGCATAAGCGTCCAGAAACAGGAACGAAAATACCCAGACTTGCCGAACGGCCTGATGCGCGGCCCCTGCATCCGGTCCGATGCGGGTCGCTGCCCGGGTGGTGATCATATAAAAGGCGGTCAGAAGGCCGGTGCGAATAAAAAGATCTCGACCGATCTTAAACAGCTTGCCGACGTCACGAATTCGAATGCGCTTGGGAAAGCCGATGCGTCTATGGACGATCCAGACCAGACAGCCGGCACCGATCCACTGACTGATCGTACTGGCCAGCCCGGCGCCGAAAACGCCCAGGCGGGGAAAGGGTCCATAGCCGAAAATCAGCAGCGGATCCAGTATAATGTTGAGCGCATTGATGCTGATCGCCACATAAAAGGGCGTGCGCATATCCTGAATTCCCCTGAAGATGCCAAATGCTGCAATGGTCAACAAAACAGCCGGCGCTCCAAAGAGTCGAATTTGAATATATTGCGACGATAAATCAAATACAGCGCCGGCGGCGCCCATTATCCTCGAAACATGGGGCACGAAAGGCAGGCCAAAGATCACCAACAGCAATCCGATCAGGACGGCTAGACCCAGTGCCGA
>JASFIG010000450.1:0-3967 GCA_050122795.1 Desulfobacterales bacterium | reverse complement strand
ACAAAAGGCGCATCGGCTGACATCGAACTATAATGCAGAACACGGGCCGCCAGATTTTTTCCGGAGCCGGTCTCGCCCATCAGTAATACGGTGGCCGATGGAAATTTGCTGAGCTTTTGAATGGTTTCCCGGATACCCTCAATGGCCTCGGATTGGCCCAGAATGCTTTCGCTCAAAAACTGTTTGCGAAATTCAGGATCGCGTTTGTATAGATAAAGCTCATACCGCTGTTGATTTATTTCCTGTTCGGCAAGCGCCTGATCGGTGACATTCTCAACTATCAGAAGACCCTGATTTTTTCGTGCGGCCGGCAGAACGAGCAGGTTAAAGAAAGCAGCACGCCCATCGTCAACAGTGCGATCGACGAAATCCAAACGAAAATCGTTTTCTTTCTGCCGGATAACCTGTCTAAGAAATTCTTCAGCACCGATCAATTCGGGGAAAAAATCCAGCAAGTTGCCTTTGTGCAGGTGTTGCCCCATCGACACAAATAAGTCTTTTGCCAGCTCATCGGCTTCAATGATGTGCAACTGTTCGTTGAAAACAACGGTTCCCAAATTTTTATAGGTTAACAATTGCTTTAAGGCATCACTCATTAAGACACCCGATTTTCTGAGACAGGCCCATAAATGCCTGCTCTACCCCTTCGCCGGTTTTAGCACTGGTTAACATCATTTCGGTCTTAAATTCTCCCGCTTTCGCTTTCAAAGCCGAAAGCGTTGGCTTATCTTCTTTAAACATATCCAGCTTATTACCCAAAACAATGACAGCAGCGCCGGGACTGATGGCGCAAAATCGATCATATAATTCGCCGATGTCCTCGACAGTTTCCGGACGGGTTAAATCAGCAACGATCAGGGCACCTGATGCGCCGCGGAAGTAATTCGTCACCACTCTGTCAAATTTCTCCAGTCCGGCAATGTCCCAGATGAGAAAGGTATGCTGGATCATCTGACCGCCGTTCGGGCCTTTTATCGGCGGCAGCGCTTTCTGGCTAACCTTAACGCCAATGGTCGTTAAATATTTTTCATCAAACCGATCGTAAACATAACGTTGGATGAGGCTGGTTTTACCCACTGCAAATGAACCGATTAGGCAAATTTTTTTCTTAATGGAAGCCATGTCACCACCGCAAGTATCAGCGTTAATTTGACGGCCGTTGAACCGTTCTATCAGCGTTAACCCGCAAGCAAACACCCTGCCCCTGCATGTCGGGCTGGTCATCACCGAGCACCCGTGCGCCCGGGGCGCACCTCAGGCGCCGACGCCATCACATGCCTGGCATGTTAGAATCTTCGCTTGGTGCGGGAATCGTGTGTTGAACAGGTATGCCAATGATTTTTTCAATATCAAATAATGATTAACTTCTCAAGGGGTTAAATTTGCTTGAAAAAGTGAAATCTTTGGCTTAAAAGTAAATCAGAACGCAAAAGCATGCATCGGGGCGACAAAATGGTCAACCCATTAGAGGCAATTCTCAGAATATCAAACCACTCAGCAGTGGGTATTGCTGGTTTTTTAGATCATTTCTGATCCTAAATGAAAGGAGCATACCGGTGACCAAGGCCAGGAAAAAATCCAACCCATCATCTGCCAGGCAAAAATCTTCAAATGAATCCGCGCCGGGCAGCAGACTGCAGGAAACTGCCCAGGAAACAACCGGCGCCCAGAGCGTTGACAAAATCAGAGAGATTATTTTTGGCAATCAGATGCAGGATTACGATAAACGCTTTGCGCGTTTGGAAGAGGGACTGGAAAAAAAGCTCAAAGAGCTGCGCGATGCCACCCATAAACGCCTGGATTCAATTGAAACCTTTATAAAAAAAGAAATCGAAGCGCTCAGTGATCGACTTAAAAATGAGCAATCCATGCGTGATGCATCAACCAAAAAAATATCCAAAGAGTTTAAAGGTTCAATTCAGTTGCTATCTAAAAACATCGAGCAACTGGAAGAAAAACAGAGCAAAGACACGCGTGAATTACGGCAGCACGTACTTGACGCGTCCAAGGAATTGGCCAACGATATCGCCGATAAGCAAGCAGAAGCTGCCCAGGCCCTCAAACGGGCCTACAATGAACTCAATGAAAATAAGCTGGCCCGAACAACGCTGTCTGAACTGTTGATGGAACTGGCCGTGCGCACATCCAATGAATTGGCCGAAAAATTGGATCTCACAACGGATGAATTAAAAGATGAGTGATTCGACCGACGAGCAAAGCGGTAAATCGGATTCGACCGACTCCCAGCAGCCGCAGGACGCCTTAAATGAATTGCGTAGGCTGCTGTTGAAGCCTATTCAGGCGCAACTGGATGAATTGCAAAAGCGCCTTGACACCCCCGATTTGCATGCCCGAGATGTCAGCCGCGTCTTGCCGGAAGCCATCTCTTTGCGCTCCCAGCGCGACAAAAAAATTGAAATGGCGCTGGAGCCCATCACCGAAAAGACGATTAAATCTTCCATCAGAAGAGACCGCAAAGCACTCGTGGATGCGCTGTTTCCCGTCATGGGCCCTGCCATTCGCCGGGCAATCGCTTCCGCCATCCAGGGGATGATCCAGAGTTTCAACCAGATTCTTGAACACAGTTTATCGGTCAACGGTTTGAAATGGCGCCTGGAGGCGCTCAGAACCCAGAAATCATTCGCCGAGGTGGTGCTGCTGCATACGCTCATTTATCAGGTCGAGCAGGTGTTTCTGATCCATCGCGAATCCGGCCTGGTGCTGCAACATGTTGTCACCAAGACCGTTAGCGCCGACGACCCGGATCTGGTTTCCAGCATGCTGACCGCCATTAAGGATTTCGTACAGGATTCTTTTGGCGGCACAGCCGAGGAAACACTTGAAACGCTGCGCGTGGGCGAGCGCAGTGTGTGGATCGAACACGGGCCGCATGCGGTTTTAGCTGCTGTTATTCGCGGAAATCCGCCGATGGAGCTGCAAAACATCTTGAAAGATGCGCTGGAGGAAATGCATTTTAAACACCGTGAAGAATTGGTTTCCTTTGAGGGAGACCCCGCGCCGTTTGAAGCAACGCGTTATATTCTTGAAGAGTGTTTGGCGGCTCAATTTAAAATGGAAAAACAAAAACCTGCTTATCTGCTGTGGATAACAGTTGCCCTCATCGCGTTGCTGCTGGGCGGGTGGTCGTTGAACAGCTACCTGAATCATCGTCGCTGGTCGCAATATGTCTCCAGCCTGCGTGATCAACCCGGTGTGGTGATTACAAACGTCGAAAAAAAGGAGGGCAAACACCACATCTTCGGACTGAAAGATCCGCTGGCGCCGGATCCATCAATCGAATTACAGAGCGCCGGCCTGCAGCCGAATCAGATCATATTCCATTGGGAGCCTTATTATTCGCTTTTACCGCAATATGCCCATCAACGCTTGAATGCAGCCCTCAACCCGCCCGAAACCGTTCGCCTGGAATTCAAAGACGGTGCCCTGCATGCCCGGGGAGCGGCGCTGCATCAATGGATCGAAACCAGCCGCAACCGGGTGACCGTCCTGCCCTGGATAAAAGAATATGATGATTCCGAATTGCTGGACATTGATAGCCGACTGCAGCCGCCCCAAACAGTAAGCCTCGAGTTAAAAGGCAACACCCTTCAGGCCCACGGTGCTGCCAGCCAGCAATGGCTGCTGGCGGCGCAACAGAAGGTCAAAGCCATAAGCGCCATTTCAAAGTTCCAGACTGATCAGCTTATCAATATGGATATCGAGCGGTTAAAAGAGAGCAGGCAACATATCAACCAGCAGGTTTTGTTTTTTCTGGCCGGAAGCGAAGGCCTCGTGCCGGGCCAGCAGGGCGCTATCGATACGTTGATCATTCAATTAAAACAATTGGATGCTGCGGCGAAGGCCGTCGGCAAGGACTACCAGATTGAGATCACCGGACATTCGGACAGCACCGGAACCGATGAATTCAATATGCAGATCAGCCAGCAGCGCGCTGAAACCATTCTGG
>JASFIG010000449.1:0-3978 GCA_050122795.1 Desulfobacterales bacterium | reverse complement strand
GAAATATTTACCCGTGGCATCCTTGTACTGAAGGTAGTCCTTGCCGAAGGTCTTCTCCAGATATACTTCCTCCATATGGATGCGGTAATGGGAATTGAGCGCAAAGATGATCCATGCAATGAGCATCACCACCGTTGGCCGCGCCAGCACGAATCCGGCAAAAATAATCCCCAGACCCAGGGTTATGGGGTTCCTGACCGTGCAGTAGATTCCGCCAGTATACAGACGCGTTGTTTCACCAAATTCATGAAAGCTGACATTCGCCCGCAAGGTTGCAACGGCGATAAATGTCAGGCTGTTTCCCAGCAACAGCAAACCGGCACTGATAATGGACAGGCTGGTAGACGGTGGCATCTTTAGCAACGGCATGAGATATCGGTTCACAGCTGGAAACGCAACCGTCAGCAACGGAATCATCGCTGCGCTTACGACCGCCACCGTGGCTCCGATGGTTACGATCATCTGTGGGGCAGAGCGCACAACCGTTGCGCCCGGGTGCCGCTCGGCTGACTTTGAACTGCGTTTCCGGTTGGACAGCATCTCCGCAGTCGATCCGGCGCTGGGCACTGCAAAAAAGCAAACCTGGTAAATCTGGGCGATATAGGTTGCTATGATGAAATAGTCGAGCCAGTGCATGTGTTCGTCCACATCTGTCAATTTGTGCAATTATTTTTATAACGGGGCTGTGAGCGATAAAGTTCAGACGTATTCTAACAGAAGACAGAGGTCAGAGAACCGATGTCATGCCACAGAAAACAGAGACATTTGTACGGACACCTCATTTTTTTCTGTCCTCTGTCGTCTGACCTCTGTCATCTGAAACTCTGTCACTCGCAACTCGAAACGCGCAACCCGCGACCCTGTATTTTATGACCCGTAGGTAAAAATGACCTGTAGTGCTTCATCGGGATGTTTGTCCAGCAGTTCATAGGCCTCTTTGGCCCGGGTGAGGGGGAATTGATGGCTGATAAATTGTGCCGGTTTACATTTCCGAATCATTTCCCAGGCCATGTTGATCCGTCTTTTTTTTGTCCACCGCCCGGAGAGTTCCGGAGACAGGGTACTGACCTGACTGCTAATCAGTTTAATGCGGTTCCGATGAAACGGTCCCCCCAGGTCCAATTGAGCCTCCTGGCCACCATACCAGGAGCCGAGCACGATACGGCCGCCGAAACCGGCAACCCGGATGGCCTGGTTCAAAGCCTGCGGGTTGCCTGACAATTCAAACACCAAATCTGCGGGACCGGCTGTTACATCAGGGACACCTGCATCCGACAAAATATCTGTGCTTGCCGGATCCTCGGGATCGAGTGCGATATCGGCGCCTGCATCCAAAGAGGCTCGCCGTCGAGCTGAATAGCGATCAAAGGTGACCAGTTGATGTAGCGGATATTGTGCCAGCAACGCTGTCGTCAGAAGGCCCACGATTCCCTGCCCGAAGACATAGACACGCTCGCCGATAGCGGGGCGACCATCCATCAGAAAATTAACGGCTGACTCCATATTTGGTAAAAAGAGCGCTTCCTTCGGATCAACCGGTGCCGGGAGCCCCATTATGTCTTCTATCGTTGCTGTGTAATGACTTTCGTGGGGATGAAAACAAAAGACCTGTCGACCTCGCCAATGTTGATCTACACCTGAGCCCACTGCGACCACTTCTCCCACGGACGCATAGCCGTATTTTAGAGGATAACGAAAAGGCGTCGAAAGGGCTTTGATGGTCATATCAGCCGGCAGTCCGGATGGCATCAGGCCGCGGTATATGAGTAATTCAGATCCGGCACTGATGGCTGAGAAAATCGTTTTGATAAGAACTTCCCCGGTCCCGGGTGCCGGCAGGGGTTCTTCTTTAATAACGACGGTGTGAGATTTTTCGAAAATGAGTGACGTGCGTTTCATGCGGTTTTCCACCCCGGGCGAGCCCAGACAATGATATCATTGCCCAGATGTTGATAGTGAACCTGCTCGCATTCAAGATATTGCGCGATCTCAAGCCCCCGGGAATTGAGAACGGGTAATCCGCCGACCAGTTTGGGGGCAATGGTAATAATAAACTGGTCGACCAGCCTGGCATTCACAAAGCTGGTGATCACCCGGGCGCCGCCCTCTACCATTACACTGTTAATTTTCATGGCAGCCAGCAGATCCATTAATGCGAAAAGATCAATTTTACCGTCAGAGCCGGTTGCACACGTCAGCGGCCTGGCACCGACTTTTTCAAGCGCCCGTCTGTTTGAGATGGAATTGGAATTTGCGTTTATGAGCCAGGCACTGGCATCATCTCTTTGAACACATTTCGCATCCAGGGGCGTGCGCAGGTGTGTATCCAGGATAATGGGCTGTGGATTTTTACCGTCAACCCTTCTGACCGACAATTGCGGATCGTCGGCCAAAACGGTGCCAATTCCGATTAGGATGGCATCGCAAACAGCACGGATCTGATGGGTCAGCGTCCATGATTGGGGCCCGCTCAATTCCAGAGGTTCATTGTTGCGGGAAGCAATGCTGCCATCGATGCTCTGCGCATAACTGACCGTGATAAACGGGCGATCATAATTGGCTCGGAACTGGGCTGCAAACTTCAATTGCGCTTGCAGGTCTTCAATCGACTCAATACGTAAGCCCGCGTCGTTTTCAAAGATGTTGCCTGCCTCTACAAGGCTTTCGGTGCCGGGACCCGGGCCTGCTTTTAACCTGTTATTTGAGGACACCATCTTCCTCCGAATTTTAAAATGCCGCCGATTTAAGGTTGACGGCATAGTAATCATATCAACGCTGGTTTTTGACCCTGACGTTCCAAAAAGAGCTTGTCTTCCGGCTGCCAGATTGAACCCATGCCCGAGCCGGTCAGCATAAGGGTCAGTGCACATGATAGCAGGAGAAAAAGGGCAAACGGCGAATCCCATGCGCTCAGGGCGGCGGCCACGAGTACGCTGACCAGCAAAGCCACGAAGCGGGCCATAAACCCCACAGCAATCGCAATGGCAGCCATTGCAAACAGCGGTATTACCGGCAGATTGAACGGCATTGCGGCATTCAGCAGCTCAATTGTGACGCGGTGGTCGCCCGTGGCCGGAGTGACCATAAATTCATAAAGGAAATATATCCCGGTCAGGCAGATGATGAAGCGCAAAAAAATCGGTAACCACCGTGTTAGTAAAAACTCGAAATGGCGATCCCAGCTTGTTTGCTGAAGTCCGTTGACCCTGGCGTAACCACCAGCCACCAGTGCGTCTCTTAAAAAACCGGCCAACAGCGGTATCATAAAAATCGTGGCCGCAACGGTCATTACTGCCCCGGAAAATAACGGAAACAGGGCTATGGCCACCAGACCCATTTGAAACCCGGCAATCATTCGTTTGGCCGGGTGGGCCTTTATTTCAATTACCGGCCGGTCGGTTTGGCTTCGATGCCAGATGCCAATTTGAAAAAGATAATAGGCCAGGCCGACGCTGATATAATAAATCGGAAGCCGATCATACCCGATGGCCAAAACGGGCGCCACCAGCAAACCCAGCGCGTCGATTCTGGTATCGAGCCATTCCCCCAGTCGGGTTTCAGATCTCATGACCCGGGCAACAAAACCGTCAAGGTAATCCATCAGGATCGCCACAGTGTATATGGCACCGGGTAGCCAAACTAACCAATCGGCCCCAGCCGCCAGGCCCGGTGGCTCCTGAAACAAAAAACCGCCAAGGGCACCAATTAATAGGCCGCGTCCGATGGTCAGCCAGTTGGCAACTCCGAAAGTATCAGGCAAACCTGCATTCTGCCGGGAACGGTTTTTCTCCAAACCGGTCCACAACATCCACAGGATGTATGCGTTGATAAAAGCACTTTGCAGCATCCATCGGAAAGCGGCAGGCGTCTGCCAGACAACATAAAGCCAGCCAAAGCCCGCCATGATCATCAGCAGGCTCATACAACAGGCCGTCCACCAGGCGGTTTTCAGACGACACCGTGATGCCCCATTTTCAT
>JASFIG010000448.1:0-3987 GCA_050122795.1 Desulfobacterales bacterium | reverse complement strand
GCCTAACATCCGGGCGATTTCTTTATAACGGTCTTGCTCGTTTAGTAGCTGAATGGATGTGCGTGTTCTGCCGGAAGAGACCTTTTTCGAAATTCGAAAATGCTGTTGGCCAAATTTGGCTATTTGCGGCAGGTGGGTAATGCAGATCACCTGATGGTGTTTGGCCAGCATGGCTAATTTTTTACCCACTGCTTCGGCAACCCCCCCGCCAATACCGGAATCCACTTCATCGAACACCACCGTTTCGACTGAATCGCTTTTAGCCAAAAGCGCCTTCAGCGCCAGAATCACACGTGACAGCTCACCGCCGGATGCAATGCTGGTTAGTGCCTTGAGGGCTTCCCCAACATTGGGGGCGATTAAAAATGTGGCCCGGTCAATACCGCTTTCAGTGATCATGTAATTATCAGCCGTCAGGCGGAGATCGGTCTTTTGATCTGCCGGTATGGAGTGCAGCGCTGCGCTGAATTTGGTTTTGGCCATTTTCAATGTGGACAGCTGTTCCATGACCTTTGCGGAAAAACCTTTGGCGGCTTTTTTGCGTTTGCGCGATAGCTCTAATGCGAGTTCTTTGAGCCGGGTGTGTAATTCGTTGGCTTCTGTTTCGGTCTCTTTGATTTGTTCGACGACATTTTCAACGCTGGCCAGCTCCTGCTCGATGGATTTGCTTTGTGCGATGACGGCCTCCAATGAGCCGCCGTATTTACGCTTGAGCTTGTTGAGTGTATCGAGCCTTTCTTCGACAGCCTCCAGTTGCTGGTCGTCCATTTGAAGCGAATTAAGATAGTTTCGCAAATCCTCGATCAAATCCTCGATTTGATAGGTGGCGTCAGACAGGCGTTGAGCATTTGACTTCAAATGGTCATCGATCTGGCTGATATTCGTCAGCTCTTTATTGACAGCTGCCAATTTCTCAACGACCGATCCCGGTGCACTATACAGCGACTCGATACTGTTATAAACGGTCTGGTAAAGGGTTTCGGCGTTTTTTAATCGCTTTCTTTCCTGCTCGAGGTCCTCATCTTCACCCACAAGGGGGTTGGCGCTTGTGATCTCCTTGTGTTGAAACGTCAGCAGCTCCATGTGCTCGGCCTGGCGCTGTGCGATAGCGTTTAATTCTGCTAATTTGTTCAGAACGGCTGAGAGTTTTTGAAAGCACTCGCCGACGGCTTCACGTAAAGGCAGGAGGCCACCGAATTGATCGAGAATGTAAAGGTGTTGTTCCTCTTTCAGCAGCAGCTGATGGGCATGTTGGCCGGAAATGCTGGCCAAATTTTCGGTGATGGTATTGAGCAGCTGGATGGTGGCCATGCGGTCATTCAGATATACCCGATTGGCATCATTGCGCGCAATGATGCGCCTGACCAGCAACCCTTCTGATGGGGTATACCCGTGCTCGGTCATGATGTTGGCGACTCGGCTGGAGGCCGCAATCTCAAAAAAGGCTTCCAGTTCTGCATTTTCGGCGCCGCTGCGAACCAGGTCGGTCGCAGCGCGGCTTCCCAGCAACAGGTTGACCGCATTGAGGATGATTGATTTGCCGGCTCCGGTTTCACCGCTGAGAATGGTCAGGCCGTCGGAAAAACCGATGTGGAGATCATCGATAATGGCAAAATTTCGAATGGAAAGCTCTTTAAGCATGCATAAATCGAATCGGGTTTACTGGAATTACGCACGAAATTATGAACAACGGCTAATGGCAAACCGTTGTGTTTCGGTCCCGGTAAAATTGTTGCCGGTCGCTGAGATGAACTGGAAGGATTTATGGCATAACCCTCAGAGTTTGTAAAGCAGATTGATATTGGGCCCGATCAGATGATAACCAGCTGAAATCATGTTATTTTGGATATCCTGTGATGGCGCGGATGCGCTCGTACAAGGGTTTCAGCCGCCGATACATCTTTTTGTAAACATCGTGGTAAAGGTCATTGTAGAGGGCATGGTTTTTTTGGTCGGGCGCAAAGACTTCGCCAATGTGGGTCATGGCGTCTACGGCAGCCTTAAAATCCGGATGCAGGCCCAGACCGACAGCTGCATCCACGGCTGCGCCCAGGCCGGAGGTTTCGTATACGTGAGGCTTGGCGGTCGGCAGGCCGAAAATATCGGCTGTCAGTTGAAGGGCGCTGCGGCTCTGGCTGCCGCCTCCGGAAACCCGCAGCTCGGTAATCTTTGTTCTGCTGCGCTTTTCAATGCGCTCCTTGCCCTCGCGCAGGGCATAGGCCAGACCCTCTAAAATCGAACGATACAGATGCGCGCGGGTGTGAATATCGCCGAAGCCAATAATGGCGCCCTTGGCCTCCGGGCCCGGCATCTTGAGACCGGGGGTCCAGTATGGCTGGAGCATCAATCCCATTGACCCCGGCGGAATGGCATCCACCAGCCGATCAAAAAGAGTTTCGGGTTCGATTCCCTGACGGGCGGCTTCCTGCTGCTCGAGCTGGCCGAACTGTTCTTTATACCATTCAACCATCCAGTATCCCCGATAGACCTGAACCTCGATCGTGTAATAGTTGGTCACAGCTGATGGATAAGCGGGCAACAACGGGATGGGCTCGATATATTTTTTATGGGTAACGTTGATGGTCGCGGTCGTTCCGTAACTCAAACAGCCGATAGATGGTTGCAGACTGCCCGAACCGATAACTTCGCAGGCTTTATCTGCAGCTGCGGCGATCAACGGCAGGCCTTGCGGAATCCCTGTTTCGCGGGCCGCAACAGGGGTGATTTCTCCAAGGGGCTCAGCCGGTGGAACCAAATCAGGCAAAATGGCCGGGTCAATCCCCTTTAAAACGCGCCACTTCCAGTCCCAGCCGGCCGACCAGCGCAGGCGTTTGTAATCAAACGGTATGAAACCCACCTGGCAACCAATCGAATCAACAAACTGTCCGGTCATTCTGTAGGTCAGGTAACCGGATAAGAGCAAATATTTATGGGTTTTTTGCCATATCTCGGGCTGATAGGTGCGGATCCAGTTGGCCTCGGCCTCCTGCTGAAGGTAAGCAACTGTCTTCGTCAGGCGGGCCATTTTGAAAATGAATCCCCAGGGTCCACCCACCGGCGCCAGCCCATAAGTTTTGCGCTGATCGAGCCACATCATCGCCGGTCGCAGGGGCCTGCCGTTTTTATCAACATTGACGACGCTGCCGCGCTGGGTGGTCAACGCAACGCCGGCAACCCGATCTCTGTCGATGTCGGGATGCTGCCAGAGCCGTTGACAGGCCTCAACAAGAGCCAGCCAGAAGACTTCCGGATCCTGCTCCGCCCAGGCCGGCTGCTCCGAATAATAAGGAACAAAAGTTACCGCTTCTTTGGCCAACAGCTGTCCGGTCGTGTCAAAGATGATGGCCTTGAGACTCTGGGTGCCGTTGTCGATTGCCAGGATCAGATCTTTGGTGGTCGTCATATCAGAACCATCGATTTGGATTTTCGGTGTCACCTCTGAACTTTTTGGACCTGAACCCCTAATTTGGATTGCTCCGCCACCGTTTAGGCAGGATTTTCGTGGTCATCGTGCCGAGCCATTCGCCTGCGGCCGCGAACGGGGTGAAGAGCTTGATTCTTTTTTGGATGGCTTGTTGGACCGGCAGCGCGTGGAACCGGTTCCACTGTTCTAAATACATCGCCATTTCCTCTTTCCAGCGCGTGCCGTCCCAGGGCAATGCCGGCTGGCACAGGGTTCGGATTCTTTTCAGATGCGCTTTTCCGCCCTGCGGCGTCAACAGACCGATGCGCACTCTACGCAAAAGCAGGTCGCCCAGATGGCGAACCTGCTCGTTAGCGGCCACAAATGGCAGCTCAGCCCAAAGGGTGTGGGTGCCCGGAATGGGCTTTAAATCCTGTGACTTTGCCGCCTGTACAATCGCATCTGCACCTTGACCGTAGCGACCGTAAAGCCGGCGCCAAACACTGTCGGCCAAATCAAAACGATTTAGCGGACGATCCGGCAGTTTACAAAAGAGCGGTTTGTGCTTATCGGCGTATTTTTGA
>JASFIG010000447.1:0-3990 GCA_050122795.1 Desulfobacterales bacterium | reverse complement strand
AGTAATCGCCGATATATTCCGATTCCGGTCGGTACAACATGGGCTTGGGCGCGGCACCGGCAAAGTATTCTTCGATGACATGGGCGGTCCAACCGGATATTCTTGAAATCGCAAATACCGGCGTAAACAGATCAATTGGAATTCCCATGGCATAATAAAGGGAAGCGCTGTAAAAATCAACATTTACATAAATATCTTTGTTCTTACGCTTTTTAAACTCAGCTTTTCCTGTATTTTCTAACAGTTGTGACATTTCATACCAGCGGGCATCCCCGATGCGCTCACCCATCCGCTTGGACATGGGAGCCAGAATATGGGCCCGGGGATCATCGGTGTCATATACGGCATGCCCCAGCCCGAATATTTTTTTGCCGGCGTCAAATTGTTCATTCACATAGGCTTCGACTTTATCCACCGAACCAATCTTTTTCAACATTTCCATAACGCGCATGTTGGCGCCCCCGTGGAGTTCGCCGGATAAAGATCCGACCGCAGCGCCGACCGACGCATACATGTGCGCTCGGGTGGAAGCGACTTCACGGGCCGCAAAGGTGGAGGCATTAAACGAATGTTCGGCATGCAGCACCAGGCAAACATCCATAAAGCGGCTGACTTCTTCGTCCGGCTCTTCACCCTTGAGCATGTAAAGGAAATTGCCGGCATGATCCAGCGTGGCAGATGGCTTGAGCGGCTCTTTATCGTTACGGATACGATCCCAGGCAGCCAGGATGGTGGGAAACTTGGCGATCAGCCGGATGGCCATGCGCACGGCTGCTTCTTGTGTTTGATCGGTGATATCCGGATCATGGTTAGCCAATAGAGAAACACCGGCCTGTAAAATATCCATGACCTGCGCGTTTTTCGGCCGCGTTTTCAGAGCTGCAATCACCTCCTGCGGGATGTCCCTTTCCGCGGCCAACTGATCTTTAAAGGCTTTCAATTCAGCCCCATTCGGCAATTTTTCAAAAAGCAACAAATGAGCCACTTCTTCAAAAGAGACATTATTGGCCAGATCCTGAATGAGATAGCCGCGGTAGATTAATTTTCCGGCGGCACCCTGAACGTCGCTAATGCGGGTATCCGCAATAACAACGCCTCGCAATCCTGTATTTAACATCGGTTTGCATACATCTTCCATACTTCACCTCTTTGTTTTCTAACCCCGCAAAGGAGTTAATTCTTGATAAAGCGATATATTTTTAAAATGGATTTTGTGACGAGAAATGTCAAGAGAGAAATAGCATAAAAAGAGAGGATTGGCGTCAAACCGACGCATGGATTCGGTCCGCCTTCGGCGAATTACGGCCTCCCGGATGGAAGCCCTGACCGATTCATGCTTCACCGGACAGGGTGACTGAGCGATTTGCCTGTTTGCTGCATCAATACGGCATTTTTTCAGGGGGACGGCGTTCGGGTACATACTCGTGTGGGATTTGGCCGTCATTCCACTCCTGTGAAACGTACAGGTTGCAGTAACAACTGCCGAACTCTTCGATATCCGGAACACTGTAGACACAGGGACAAAAGATGTCACGATCCAATTCTTTGTCGCCCGAAAGCAAGCGACAGGGACAACCCATATATCCGTAATTTTCCTTGTTGGCAATCAAGGCTTCTAAGAGTTCGAAGGTGCGCTCTTTATCTTTATTAAAATGGTAGCCCTTGGCTTCCTGTACCGTTTTCATGCGATCATAGAGTTCCTGTGGTGTCATGACATTCCCAGAGCCTCCTTAATTTCTTTTTCTTTGTAACCCACAACGACGGTTTCACCAATGATGATGGTTGGAAACGAGCAGCGTGGATTGAATTTTTTGACATCCTCGATAATGGCTTTGCGCTCATCGCCTTCGAGTTTATCGACGTCGACAAATTCATATTTTATGGTGCATTCGCCCAGAAATTTTTTGGTTGCTTTACAGTGACTGCAGGTGCTCAATGAATACATTTTAACTTTCGGCTGGGACATTGGAACGTCCTTTCGTGATGTTGGTTTTTTTGTTTCTCGAGTTTTCGGATTGAGGTTAAATCAACCATTCGTTCGGGCATTTCGACCTGTTAGACGTCTGCCGGATTGTTAAAGGCAAAGAGTCTTGCAAGGTAGTACAAAATTGACTTTATTTCAATTGGAAAATTATAATTCCGAATGGTTTGGTACAATTGGCGTCAACATTTAACACCGTGGCCGAACCGTATTTCCTACTGTGAATTATACCGCTTGTCATAATAATGTTCCGAAAAAAGGATGGCCGCATAAGTGTTGTAGCAAAAAACGTTCTGCAATCGGAACGTTTTTTTGACAACCACTATAAATCAAGTTCTATACCAAATAGACCGTTGCCGTCAAAAAAAAAATTATATAATAATTTATCATACTTATAGTGCAGCTCAATTACTGGCCGCCTCTCAGGTCTCAAATTTGAGACGATTTGAGACACCCGGGCCGTATCTTCCTAATAAGTCAACCCGATCTCGCCAAAACACGGCGCAGCACTCTGTGTAACATTTATCGGCATATCGATGTAAACCACTACCAAATCGCAGATTGAAAACCGACAAACCAGATCAAACCGGTTAAAAAGGAATAAAACCAAGCATTCAAACGCGTGTCTGCATGATCTCGTCTCATTCATGCCTTGAGACATACTTGTATCATAAGACAAAATCGGTGATCTTACCGGATTCCGGATTGCAGCAAATCTGTAGAACGGACAAAACCATCCAACGTATAATATTTTGTTATTCCAGTCTTTTGCGTCATTAGCTCCCGCGTGACGGGTTTCTCCATACAAGAAAAATAAATTGGCACAAAAATTGCCATACATTATTATATTGCTTATGCTAATTTTGCTGTTGTAAAGGCCTTGACAAAAAAAACATTTTAGCTTATTGAGAATAATTACTAATAATACACACCCAAATTATTTGTCCGCTTAGACTTTCATGACCTTCAATTATTGAAAATCAACCCAAATTTATCTTAATTGAACGTTCCAGAAGGGAGGAATTATATGCCAGACGAAAAAAAACCAGTTGCCAAAAAAGTCGTTCCCAAGAAAAAAGAGGTTGAACCCAAAGACCTCACAACCTGTGATGCCACCGCCCAGATGATCATCAAAGCTCGCAAGGACGGTGTTGAAACAGCATTTGATCGGGCCACCAGCATGAAAGCCTGCCCCATCGGGGCGGATTCGGCCTGCTGCAAACACTGCTTCATGGGCCCCTGCCGTCTGAATGCCAAAGATCCCTATGGCAAAGTCGGTGTCTGCGGTGCAACCATCGATACCATCATGTCGCGAAATTTTGCACGTGCGGTCGCAGCCGGCGGCGCCGCCCATACCGACCATGGCATGAGCATGCTCGATCTGTTCCGCGAGGTGATCAACGGCAACATCAAAGATTATGAGATCAAAAATCCGACCAAGCTGATTCAGGTGGCCGAGTATGTCGGCATCGAGACCGAAGATCGCGAGATAAAAGACATCGCCATGGACTTGTATCATGAATTGGAGCGGACCTATACTCAGGTTGAAGGTGAAATTCCGTTTGCCAAACGGGTTCCGGAAAAAACGCTGGAAACCTGGCGCAAGGAGGGCATCGTTCCCCGGGGTGCCATGCGCGAAATCATGGAGCTCATGCATCGTTCGCACATGGGTGTGGATCAGGATTATACCAACATCACCAAGCAATGCAGCCGCACAGCGCTGGCAGATGGTTGGGGCGGCTCCATGGTCGCCACCGAAATATCCGATATCCTCTTTGGCACCCCGGCGCCGGTCGCCATTGAAGTCAATATGGGTGTTCTCAAAGAAGACCACGTCAATATCATAGTGCACGGTCACGAGCCGAATCTTTTCGAATCGATGATTGAATCGGTCAACGAGCCGACCCTGATCGAAGCGGCTAAAAAAGCCGGCGCCAAGGGCATCAACCTCTGCGGCATGTGCTGCTCCGGCGCCGAAGTCCTGGTTCGCCACGGCATCCCGCATGCCG
>JASFIG010000446.1:0-4034 GCA_050122795.1 Desulfobacterales bacterium | reverse complement strand
ATCACCGCGGAAATTGAAGAAAATGACGCTGTCATTTTCCGTAATCGGACCCAGCGGTGTCTTGCCCCGGGCAATGACAAACGGCGGCAGATCCTGATCGATGGCATCCGGGTTTTCGCACCGCAGCGCTTCAATTGCCTCCCGGGCCGAATCGAATGTCCGGCCCTCACCCAGGACATGGGTTTTCCAACCCCGTTCGACCATGCCCCAGTTGGCCTGGTAGCGGTCCATGGTGATCTGCATACGACCGCCGCCGGATGCTATCGCAAAATCAATGTCACTGTCCTTTTTGAGCGCGGCTAAAAAATCTTCAAGTCGGTCGACATATTCTAAGGCCGAAGTCGGCGGCACATCGCGCCCATCGAGCAGGATGTGCACGCAGGCCTTTTTGACACTCTGGGCTTTCGCCTCGGTCAGCATGGCCTCCAGGTGATCAATGTGACTGTGCACGTTGCCGTCCGAAAAAAGGCCGATAAAATGCAACCTGGAATCATGCTGCACCACGTTTTCGATGAGCTCTTTCCAGGCATCTCCTTCAAACAGTGTACGGCTCTCGATGGATTCGTTGACCAGGCGGGCGCCCTGGGCGAAAACGCGGCCGCAGCCGATGGCGTTATGACCGATCTCGCTGTTGCCCATATCCTTATCAGAGGGCATGCCCACGGCGGTCCCATGAGCCTTGAGCTTGGCGGCCAGGGCATTTTGCGCCAACCAGTCCAGGGTAGGCGTGTTGGCCCGGCTGACGACGTCGCCTTCGGCACAGGTGCCGATGCCGACCCCGTCCAATATTGCTAAAACAACGGGTCCTTGCGGCCTCTCATAATTTTTGGCCTTCTTTAATGGTTCCATTGATATACCTTAGCGCAAAATTAAGTTTAAAGAAAATTATTCTACTTCAGAATCGGTCTCATCAGAGGTGGCCCCTATCAATTGAATATTGAATATTGAAAATTGAATATTTGTGGTTGTCGCTTTGCGCCGTCCTTCTTAATATAGGAATCTGCCGGAGGCAGACCTTAAATCTTCGATATTCAATATAAAATATTCAATCGCCGAAAGGTGGCGCATAAAAATCTCCTTACCATTTTTGTCTGCCCATTTCGCTTCCCTGCTTTAACCGGGTCAGCGGAATATCAGAAAAATCAACCATACAATGGCTGTTGGTACCAACGCGCCGGCCAGAATACCGCCCGGCGAGACCTCGTTGTTAAAATATTTTTTCAAAATGGACACCCCGGCCGGGTTGGGGGCATTGGCAATGATCGTCAGGCCGCCGCCGGCAACCGCCCCGGCCACCACCGCGTATTTCAGGCTGTCAGTGAAATCCGGTACCAGGGTGCTTAAAAATGTAATCGCCGCATTGTCGTTGAAGGCCGTCAGAATAGTGGCACCCAGCATCAGCGGGACCTCGGTCAAATTGCCCAGAATGGGTGCGATCCACCAGCCCTGCACTCCGCCGTGAATCACCAGCCCGCCCAGAAAGAATCCCACCAGCAGGGCGGGCTTAAGGTCCACCCGATTCTGGAAGGGTTTGGTGACCTCGGCGAAGCCCAGGAAAAACAGCAGGCCGGGAATGAACAGCTCGGGATGGTGGGCGTTTAAAATGGTCCAGGCCATAAAAAACACATGCACAATCGTAATCCAGGCCGGTACCGGATCGTCCCGTCGGTCCCAATCGGGATCATTAAACACACCGCGCTGGTCATCCGGCAAAAGGGCCGGCAGCGCCCGGCGAATGGCCCGCAGCTTGATTCTTTCGAAACGCTGCTGAAAGGCTTTTCTGACAAGTTCTTCATCGATGCCCTTATCAACCAGCTGCGGGATGTAGTGTCTCTCGAGCCGCTGCCTGACTTCGTCGGCAAGCTCCTGAATTTTGCGATCAACGGCAGCCATCGTTCCCTGCTCTGCGTTGACGGCCTGCGCAAATTTCTGAAAGCGGGCATCCATGTCCATGCGGATTAAATACTTTTGCTGAATTTCATCTTTGAGACGCACCAGCATGGATTTTTCCTCCAGCCGGGCCAGCTCTTTGCGGAACACCAAAAAATACAGGGCATTTGATAGCAGAATGCCCAGTTCGGCTTTCCAGCCGAAATGGGTGAGCATGTGCACCGTGGTCCATTTCCAGGGGGCGGCCACCATCAATACCGGCGGGGCGGCAAAGTGGGTTAGGGTGCCGCCCACCGAAATATTAACAAACAATAAGCCCAGGGTGGCATATTTGAATTTTTGACCGGGTTCGAGCTCATAGAAAATGCGGGCCAACACCAGGGCGGATATGGTCATGGCCGCCGGTTCGGTAATAAACGACCCCAAAAGGGGGCCGATGGTCAAAACGGTCAGCCACTGGGCGGTCAGGCTACCGCCCAGCAGGCCGGCAATTTTACGAATGATAGCTTCTGACAGTCTTAAAATCGGGCGGGTGGCCGCCAGGGTCATGATCACCACCACAAACAGCGGCTCGGTGTAATTGACCGTGTAGCTGATATAGTGCACCATGGTCTGCCAATCGTAAAAACCGATGATGGCGCCAATCAGGGCAATGGCCCAGATGCCGAAGACCACTTCGACTTCACCCAGAAAATGAAACAGTTCGGCCCCGTGGTGGACCGAATCGCGGTGCGCTTGGCCGTTTTTGATCTTTTCGGCGTGTTCGTGCTCCCATTTATGGGCAATGGCCATGAATCGGCCGGTCATAAAGGTGTGCACGATGGCCAGGAAAAAGATCAGGGTGGCTACCAAATTGAAGGGCTCCTGCTGCGCGCGATTCTTCAAAATTGTCCAGATGCTATCCGGATCTGCATCGTTATAGCTTCTCAGGCTGCGGGGAAAGGCTTCGGCTTCACTCTGAACAGGTTGGGCAGCCGCAACGATACCAGCAGTAGGAAAAACAAAATTCAGCCCCAAAAGCACCATAACGATTCCTGTTTTGCAGCTATGCCTCAAGGGATTTCTCCTCTATACCTGAAGCTCAGATGCTGCAGCTTTTAAAACCTCGGCGCTGCGCTGAAGGGCGTCGGCCTCATATTCTGAGAGTATCGGCCGGATGGTGGTTTCTATACCCTTGGCACTGAGCACCCGGGGCAGGGAAAGGCTGACACCACCATAGCCATCAATATTGGACAAGGTCAACACGGCGCCTTCATCGCCCCCAATGGCACGGGCAATTCTGGCAATACCGCCGCCAATGCCGTAGTAGGTGGCGCCTTTGCCCTCGATAATCCGATAGGCGGCATTGCGCACGCCATCATCGATCTGTGTCTTGATTTCTTCTGTTATCGGTCGTCCGATTTGAGCTGCGAACTCGGCAAGCGGCACCCCGCCGACATTACCGCTTGACCAGGCAAGCACTTCGGAATCGCCGTGCTCGCCCAGCACATAGGCGTGCACCGAATGCGGCGCGATATTGAGATGTTCGGCCAGCAGGGTGCGAAAACGGGCTGTGTCGAGAATGGTACCGGAGCCGACGACGCGCTGTGGCGCAAGACCGGAAATTTTAGTGACAACCTGGGTCATAATATCGACGGGGTTGGAAACAATCAAAAGGATGGTCTGTGGCGCAGATTCAAGAACCTGTGGCACAACACTTTTAAAAACGTTCACATTGCGTTCCAGCAGCTGCAGGCGGGTTTCACCCGGCTTCTGTCCCACACCGCAGGCCAATACGACCATATCGGCATTTTTCAGCCTGTCATAATCGCCGGCAGCCACCCGAATCGGTCCGCTGAAAGGCGTGGCGTGCAAGATATCCTCGGCGTGCGCGGCGGCCAGATCTGCATTCAAATCGACAAGAATCAGCTCGTTGGCTTTACCTTCGAGTGCAATGGCAAATGCTCCCGCGCTACCGACAAAACCGCAACCTACGATTCCGATCTTCATCAGCGCTGCCTTTCTGAACGATCTTTTTTAACTGATGTTGCTGATTAGCGGATGTATTTTTCAAGAATATAAGAAAATTGCTAGATTCCGTTTAGGCACATAGGGGTAAAATAAGCCCCGTGTTACGTTCGTCAAGCCCTGGCAAAGGGTCTGAT